>JBIPND010000344.1:0-4497 GCA_044374015.1 Luteolibacter sp.
TGACGCGGAGGGTGCCTTGGAGTTCCTTGAAAGCGTCGTAAGTGGCGATCGCGAGGTTTAGCTCAGCGGGGGCAAGCGCGAGCGAAACCTCGCGGTCCGCGGAGAGGTCCTGGCGGAATTTTTCCAGGCGTTCTGCCAGATCATTGAGCGCGGGCTCCTGGTCGTCGAGCGAGGTGATTTCCACCGGGGCCGGCTTTTCGGTGGTGAATTTCGCGATCTCGCTGAACTGCTTGAACAGCGCGAAAACCGAGAAGCCGATCAGGAAAACCATCATCGCCACCGCGGCGATCAGAATGGCGCAACCCGCGAACGGCGAGCGGGCACTGGCTTCGTATGGGGCCTTGGGTGCGGTCATGCTAAGTGGCGGTGCGTGAGGTGCTTTGTAGCGGCGAGAATGAGGATGAAGTGCTTTGTAGCGGCGGTCTATGACCGTCGTGCGAATGAGGTGTCAGAATGGAAGAGGGCTTCGCGCGGTTTCTTTGGCGTCGACGCTCATAGAGCGACGCTACAAGGCTTTTCATGGGCGTTATTCAGGGTTCGTCTTTCAGGCGGCGCTCTTCTTCTTCGGGCAGGGAATCGGGCAGGGACGTGGTGGGAATCTCCGTTTCCGGCAACTCCGGCTCCGGCGGCTCGATTGCGGCGTGTGCGTCGTGTTGCGGGTATTCCTCGTGCCAGCCGTCGTCACCCGCTTCGGTGACCTCGCTGGCTTCGTCGGCATGCCAGTCATGGTGGTGGTGATCGTCGGAGTGGTCGTAATTGTAAACCTCCGGCTGGTCCTTTTTGCGCTGCTCTTCGTGGGCCAGCAACCGCTCCATGCGCTCGCGGGCTTCCGTTTCCTCGCGGATTTTGGCTTTTTTGCGGTCAAAATAGGCCAGCCATATGCAGATTTCATAAAGCACGACCATCGGCGTGGCCATCAGCATCATGGTCGGAATGTCGGGCGTGGGGGTGAGGATGGCTGCGGCGATGAAGATGGCGAGAATCGCGTAGGAGCGGGTCCGCGACATGCCTTCATAACCGAGCAGCCCGAGTTTCACGAAGACCATCACCACCACCGGCAGCTCGAAGGACGCGCCGAAAAGCAGGGTGAACTGGGTGGCGAAGGAAATGTATTCGCCGATCCGCCAGTCGTTGGAGATGCCCATGCCGCCGCTCCACGTGTAGAAAAACATCAGCGCCTTGGGCAGCACCAGGTAGTAGGCGAACGCCGCGCCTAGCAGAAACAGCCCGAAGCCGATCGACATCGCCGGCCACATCACCCGCTTTTCATGGCTGTGGAGGCCGGGCAAAACGAACTGCAGAATGAAAAGCAGCAGCAGCGGGAATGAGATCACGATTCCGGCGACGAACGACAGTTTCATCGACAGCATGAAGCCCTCGGTCGGCTTGAGGGCCGACATCATGTTCAGGTTTCCCTGCGACTGGTTGTCGGTTTTGGGTTTGGATTTGATCAGCGATTTAACCTGTTTTTTCAGGTCGGCGTCCTCGCTGAGCGAGTTTACGAAATTCTCGCGCAGGCCTTCGGGCAGGGTGGTGGCCGCCCGCAGCAGCGCCACCGATTTTGCGTGGAAAATCAGCCTGTCGTCCTTGACGTAGCGGAAAAAAACCTCGCGCTGCTCCGGGCTCAGGCCGGCGGCGGAATGTTCGATTTTCAACGCTTCCTTCCACAGGTCCGGGGTCAGTGGCATGGGTGCGTCATCGGGCAGCGTCGCCTCCAACTGCCTCAGCATCACCTCGTCCACCGGCTTGCGGAAGAACGCCATGAGTTCCTTGTGGTAGGTGAAACAGACGATCATCGATACCAACAGCGTGATCACGATGCGGGTGATCATGACACGGAGGTCCTCGAGGTGTTCGAGAAACGGTTTTTCGTGATCCGGGTGGGCTTTTTCCCGGAGTTGGATGACTTTTTTCAGCAGGTACATGCGGCGCGCGCGCATTCAACGCCCGCTGCCCCACCACCGCAAGGGTAGATGTTTTGTGAGAGAAATTCTGGCGTTGCGGCATCGGAGCGGATGTTCCACCTTGGGGCGCCGCTGCAAATTTAGATTTTCCCCATGTTTGACCTCGAATCGCTGCTTCTCGACTTCCCCATCCTCGATCACACGATCCATGGCCGCCGCCTCGTTTACCTCGACAACGCCGCCACCACCCAGAAACCGATGGCGGTGCTGTTTGCCTCCCGCCACTACTACGAGGCGCTCAATTCGAACATCCACCGCGGCACCCACCACCTCGCCCGGCTGGCCACCGAGGCGTTTGAAAACGCCCGCCAAACCATCGCCACCCACCTCAACGCCGCCTCATCCGACGAGGTGATTTTTACCTCCGGCGCCACCGACGGCATCAATCTGGTGGCCAACATCCTCACCGGCCGCATCCAGCCGGGCGACGAAGTGCTCATTTCCACCCTCGAGCACCATTCCAATATCGTCCCGTGGCAAATGCTGTGCGAACGGACCGGCGCGGTCCTCAAGGTGATTCCCTGCCACGAGGATGGCACGCTCGATCAGGACGCCTTCCTCTCCCTGCTCAACGAGCGCACGAAAATCCTCGCCCTCACTTGGATTTCCAACTCCTTCGGTACCATCAACCCGGTCGTGGAAATGACCGCCGCCGCGAAAAAAGCCGGCGCGCTGGTGATGCTCGACGCCGCCCAGTCCACCGCCCACATGCGCGTCGATGTGCAGGCAACCGGCGCCGATTTCATCGTGTTTTCCGGCCACAAAGTTTACGCCCCCACCGGCATCGGCGTGCTGTGGGGCAAGGCGGAGGTGTTCAACACGCTGCCACCGTGGCGCGGCGGCGGCGAGATGATCAAAGAGGTGACTTTCGAAAAAACCACCTACAACGAGCTGCCCTTCAAATACGAAGCCGGTACTCCCAACATCGAGGGGGCCATCGCCCTCGCCGCCGCCTTGGATTACATCAACGGCATCGGCCTGGATGAAATCCACGAGCACGAGGCCACGCTGGTGAAATCCGCCGCCGCCGCCCTGGCCCACATTCCCGGGATCCGCTTCTACGGCCCCGCCGATCGCGCGGGCGCGCTTTCTTTCAATGTCGAGGGCGTGCATCATTACGACCTCGGCACGCTGATGGACCAAATGGGCGTCGCCGTCCGCACCGGCCACCATTGCTGCCAGCCGCTGATGGCGCGCTTTGGCATCACCGGCACGGTCCGCGCATCCTTCGCCCTTTATAACAGCGAAAAAGACGTCGAAGCGCTCGCCACCGCCACCGAAAAAGCGGTTTCCATGCTTCGTTGAAACATCCAGCCATGAACATCGTCCTCGGCATTTCCGGATCCATCGCCGCCTACAAAGCGGCCGACCTCGCCTCACAACTGGTGAAGCTCGGCCACGAAGTGCACGTGGTGATGACCCGCTCGGCCACCGAATTCATCACCCCGCTCACGCTCCAGACGCTCACCCGCCAGCCGGTGCTGGTTTCGTTGGAGGACGAGAAACAATCGTGGAAACCCGGACACATCGAGCTGGCCGACCGCGCGGACCTCTTCCTCGTCGCTCCGGCCACCGCCAACGTGATCGCGAATCTCGCCAACGGCCTCGCACCCGATCCGCTCGCTTCCATTTACCTCGCCCTGCCGCGCACCACCCCGGTCCTGATCGCTCCGGCGATGAACGGGAAAATGTGGCTGCACCCGGCGACCCAGCGGAATCTAACACAACTCGCCGCCGACGGTTGCCACTTCACCGGCCCCGCCGAGGGCGACCTCGCGTGCGGCTACGAAGGCATCGGCCGGCTTGCGCCGGTCGAGGAAATTCTCGCTGAAATCGCGGCGCTTCTCAGCCGTTGAGCTTCGCCAGCGCCTTCGGCAGGAACACGCCGTCCTTGCGGATCAGTTTGCCGTCGAAGAAAATTTCGCCGCCGCCGTAGTCCTTGCGCTGGATGTTGACGATGTCCCAGTGCACTTGCGAGCGGTTGCCGTTGTCCGCCTCCTCGTAAGCCTGGCCGGGAGTGAAGTGAAACGAACCGGCGATCTTTTCATCGAACAGAATGTCGCGCATCGGCTCGCGGATCACCGGGTGGAAGCCGAGTGCGAACTCGCCGATGTAGCGCGCGCCCTCGTCGCTGTCGAGGATGCGGTTGAGCGCCTTGGTTTTGGAACCCGCCTCCGCTTTGACGATTTTCCCTTCGGAAAACTCCAGACGAATCGCATCGAACGGGATTCCCTGATAGATCGTCGGCGCGTTGTAGGTGATGTAGCCCTCCACCGAATCCTTGACCGGCGAAGTGAAAACCTCGCCGTCGGGAATGTTGTAGTTTCCTGCCGAGGCGACTGCGCCGATGCCCTTGATCGAAAATTTCAAATGAGTCCCAGGGCCGGTGATTTCGACCAGGTCGGTCTTGTCCATCAGCTTCTTGAGCGCGGTCATCGCCGGCACCAGCGCCTTGTAGTCGAGCAGGCAGACATCGAAGTAAAAATCCTCGAAGGCCTCGGTGCTCATGCCCGCCTGCTGGGCCATCGAGGAG
>JBIPND010000345.1:0-4489 GCA_044374015.1 Luteolibacter sp.
CCGGTGGCGATCTGCTACTGCTTTTTCCCGTCAAGGCCATCACCGCCGTGCCGATGCGGGTCGCCAGCGATGACGACGCGCTGTTCGTCGATCTTGCCACGCTGCATGCCGAGCGCCTGGGCCTCCGCCCGGACCCGATGGCAGGCCAGCTGACCGATATTTTCGTGATCGCCCGCGAAGCCGAAAACACCGCGCTGCTGTCGGTCCTGTTGCGCGCCCCCGGCGATGGCGAAATGCCAACCCGCGGTCCGAAAAGCTTTGATATTTCCCCGCGCGCCTACCCGCTCGCCGGCGATTCGATTGCCGTCTGGAAAGAGTTCGGGCGCTGGGTTTTCGCCATTTCCCAGCAGGGAAACCTCGTTTACTGCCAAGCGACCTCCGTGGAATCAGGCAGCCCGGATGAAAATGTCGCCCGGGAAATCCGCCTCGCCCTCATCCAGCTTTCGATGCAAGGCCTTGAAATGCAGCCCACCCGGGTCGTTCTCTGGAGCGGAATCGAGGGTGTCAGCGCCACTGCTCTCAGCACCGCCTTCGGGCTTTCTGTCGAAATTTCCGCCCGCCCCGCGCCGGTCATTCCATCACCGCTCAGCAAACTTTTACCTGCCGACGTCCGCGCCGCCCGGCGCGAGGCCCGCAAACGCCAAAACATCATCTTCGGTGCCGCCGCCGTCGCCTTGCTCTATCTCGGCCTCATCGGTTGGTTCGGCTACGGCCTGTGGAAAGACACCCAGGAAACCAAAAACCTGCTGATCCAAGCCGAGCAGGCCGCCCCCGAAGGCGAGGCCTATTCGCTGCACATCGCCAAATGGGACGAACTCGCCCATGCCATCGAGCTCACCCACTCCCCGGTCGATATTCTCAAGCGCATTGCCGACTGCATCCCGCCCAACAGCGGCCTGCGTCTCCGCACCGCCGACATCAGCGCCACCGACATCAAGCTGATGGGCGAGGCCCCCCAACTTCAAGCGGTCAACACCTTCAGCCTGAAACTCTCCAAGAGCAACGACCTCGCCCAGTTCGACTGGCAAACCCCCGAGCCCAACCAGTCCACCCGCGGCTGGGAATTCGTCTTCAGCGCGGATGTGACCTCGCCGTAATCCCGGCCTTGATTTATCCCTCCGCCACCGACAAAACCCGCCTGCCCCGGCATTCTACAGTCAACACCTCGTCCTCCACGTTTCCTCTCCGCTATCTTCCATGTCATCCCGCGAAAAAAAACTCATCCTCTTCTTCGGACTGGCGGGCTTCATCATTCTCAATTTCCTGGCAGTCGGCTTTTTCAAAAACAAGCGCCTCGCAGTGGATCGCGAGCGCGAGCTCGCCGTCCAGAAACTGGACACCGCGGAAATGTTCAGCGCCAGTCGTGAGCAGGTGACCGACCAAATGGACTGGCTCGCCGAGCACGAACCCGAGGCCACCGCCAATCAGGACGTCCAGACCCAGCTCCAGCAATTCGCCGAGCGCGAGGCCAAGTCCATCGGGCTCTCCATCAAAACCCAGAAGCCCCTTCCCACCGATGCCACCGAGGGCCGCAGTTACCACCGCGCCAAAATCCAGCTCACCGTCACCGGCACCGAAGAATCGCTCTACCGCTGGTTCGACCGCATCAACACCCCCGACCAATTGCGCATCGCATCCCAAATCCGGCTTTCGCCCAACACCCAGGACGACACCAAAATCGATTGCACCGTCACCGTCGAGCAATGGTTCATCCCGCCGCCGACCACCTGATCTCAACATCTCAATTCCAAATCCCCGAATTTGAAATCCTCGATCCCCATTTTTTCCTGCCTCGTCCTCCTCACCGGGTGGGCGGTCGCGCAGACGCCGAAAAAGGCACCGCTCTCCAAATACACCACGCTTTGGACCAATTCGCCATTCACCTCCAAGCCGCCGCCGCCGGAAGCCGGGCCGGAGAGCAACCCGCTCGATGACTACGCGCTGGCGGGAGTGTCCCCGATCAGCGGCGGCTACCGGGTCACCTTGATCCATAAAAAGACTCCGGACGAACGCATCACCGTCGATACTGACAATCCAAAGTCCCAATTCAAGGTCGTCAGCGTTTCCCGCAAGCCCGGCGACCCGCTCGGCACCACCGTCACCCTCACCAATGGCGACATCAAGGGCACGGTCAGCTACGATGACAAGCTGCTCACGCTGGTGGCCGCGCCCCAAGCCGCCCCCCAAGCGCCGCCAGGCGTGCCAATCCCGGGCCAGCCCCAAGTGCCGCCCGGCCAGCCTCAACTGCAGCGTCAACCCCGGCCACGGGTCGTGCCGCCACCCCCCGCCCAGCCTGGCCAACCCGGGCAACAGGTCCAGCCCGGCCAGCCGCAAATCCAGCAAGGGCAACCGGCCCAGCAAGGCAGCCAGCGCCCGGAGCGCCGTCGCAATTAATTCTCCAATCTGAAATTCCCACCTTTCTTCCATGTCCGTTCCACGCTCCATCGCCTTCCTCTTCCTCGGCCTCGCCGCCGCTTCCGCCCAGGAACCTGTCGAGGCCCCGGCCGTTCCTGTTGCCCCGGCCGTCCCCGTTGCCCCGCCCGGCGTGGCGATTCCCGGCGTTGCCGTTCCGCCTGTCGGTGCCCCCGCCGCCCCGCCTGCCGCCAATCTCGGCGAGACCAAGATCACCGAGCCCATCGAAGAGCCGAAACTCAGCGGCGACGCCCTTGCCGCGCTTTACGGGAAATACACCGGCCGGCGCGTGATCGTCGCCAGCGCCGCCTCCACCGCCGAGTTCCGCTTCGTCCAGGATGCTTCGCCCAAAAACCCGCTGACCTACGCCGAAGCCGCCGAACTCCTCAAAATCGCCGCCACCATCGAAAACTTTGTGTTCGTCCCCGATGAACAATTTCCAAATCTCGACATCCTAACCCTTTCCACCAGCGGCATCCGTCCCACCGGCCGGGGTGTGGATGTTTACAACGAAAACTCGGTCCTCCCCGAGGGCGATGCCGTCATCTCCTACGTGATGAGCCTCAGTTACATCAAACCGGCCGAGGCGGTGAACACCTTCACCCAGATCATCGGCCAGTTTGGCGCTTTTGGTTCGATCGCCCCGGTGCCCAACGCCGCCGCCGTCGTGATCACCGAAAACACCTCGCTCATCCGCAAGCTCATCGACCTCAAAAAGGAAATCGACAAACCCTCATCGCAAGTCGGAACCCGCTTCATCAAAGTCCAATACGCCGACGTCACCGAAATCGCCAGCACCCTGACCGAGCTCCTCACCGCCCAACAAACCTCCCAGACCACCGCCGGCATCCAGCGCGCCGACAACACCCCCGCAGCTCCGCCCGGCGGGGCCGTTGGTGGCGAGGGCGGCCAGTCGTCCGGCAGCGGCGAAGCCACCCCAGTGCAAATCATCCCGGATCCCCGCACCAACCGCATCTTCGCCATGGGTCGCCCGGTCGATCTGCTCTTCGTCGAGGGCCTCGTCCGCGAGTTCGATGTGGAAACCAGCGAGAAAAACTTCCTGCGCCGCAAACTGCGTTTCCTCACCGTTTCGGAATTCCTGCCCATCGCCGGCGATGCTCTCACCCGCGCCTTCTCCGGCACCGGCGATAGCGGCGCTTCCGGCCAAGGGGGGGGCAGCGCCCGCACCAATCAGACCGGCAATACCGGCAGCACCGGTCGAACCGGCAGCACGGGTAATACCGGCCGCTCCGGCAACACCGGCGGCAGCACCAACTTCGGCGGCAGCTCCAGCGGCGGCTCCAGCGGCGGCGGCGGCGGAACGGGCAACGCGCTCAGCGATCCCACCACCAGTTCGGCCCCTGAGTCGGTCCTCGTCGGCCGCACCCTGCTCGTCGCCGACAACATCACCAACTCGATCGTCGTCCAAGGCCCGCCATCCGGCCTCGAAATCATCGAACGCCTGCTCGACCAGATCGACGTCAAACCCGACCAGGTCATGATTTCCACCGTCATCGGCCAGCTCACACTCAACGACTCCAAGGAATTCGGCGTGAACTATTTGTTCAACGACGGCGATTTGGCACTTGGCGGCGGCGGCAGCGGCGGTTCCATCCTGCCTCCCGCCACCGGCGCCGGCAGCCGTTTCCCTGAGTTCGACCCGGCCTCGATCGCCGGCAGCGGCCTTCGCGCCCTCGGCACCGTCGGCGACCTCGGCATCTACCTCAAGGCGCTGCAGTCCAAAACCGACTTCACCGTGCTCTCCAGGCCGAGCATTTTCACCTCGAACAATCAAAAGGGCACCATCTCCAGTGGTGAGCGCATCGCCATTCCCACCAGCAACAACAATTTCAGCGGCGGCGGTTCCAGCACCAACATCGAATACCAGGATGTGGTGCTGAAACTCGAAGTCATCCCGCTGGTGAACTCGGACAATGAAATCACCATGAAAATCGCCCTGCTCAACGACGAGCAGAATGGCAACCAGGTCATTGCCGGTGGCGGCAGCGACGGCGGCGATCTCACCGTCCCGCGCATTTCCACCCGTGAGATCCTGACCACCGCCACCGTTCCCAAC
>JBIPND010000346.1:0-4471 GCA_044374015.1 Luteolibacter sp.
TACTTCATGGACAACTGGCGCTTCTATTTCGCACTTTCCCGCACCCATACCGGAGGCTTCCAATATTTCCGTTCGCGCTCGACGGCGGACAATTATCTGAATGAAACCCACTGCGCCGCACTCAACGCCGCGCTACCCTACGGCATCGCCAATGGCGGCTACAGTCTGATTCCGGCCTACAAGGCGGACCGCTTGCTGGCCCGCTTCGACGACCCGGACATGACCTGGCCCAGTCTCGCCGCGCGTTCGCTCAAACTTGCCACCACCACCGCCACGGTTCCGTTCCAGATGGTCGATGGCAATGGCCAGCTCGTCGATCCGGCCAACTACACGGCCACCTGGACCAAGCTCAGCGGCGCGGGTGCCGTTTCCTTCGGTCCGGACACCACCTTTTCCGACCAGGCCCTCGCGGTTTACAATCAGAACAACCCGCCGGATACCAGCAACCTGCCAAGCGGCGGATTTGGCAACTACCGCGGTTTCAGTTTTCGGCCGAACGACACCGCGCTTTCCACGTTCGGCGGTTCGCTTGCGGCACCCGACCTCCTGCTGGGCAACCTGACCGTCCGCCGGTCCGCCAGCGCAGGCGCTGGCTCGGCCGCAGCCTACGTCAAGGTGTATTCCTCAGCGACGCCGTCCACCACCACCTGGATCGGGGACTCCACCAATACCGCCAACACCAACGGCGGCATCTCCGATGCCAACCTGACTTTCAACTTCAACTCGCTGCCGATCCAGGCTGGCACCACCTTTTACTTCTACTTCGCCAATACCCCGGGCAATCTGCCTTCGAACTCCATCACTTGGACCACCGGGCGCTTGGTGGCCAGCAACAATTCCGGCCACACCTATTCCTCCGGCAATCTAATCAATACCTCGTGGGCTGCCACGGACACCGCCTACGACGCGGTGTTCTCGTCCTCGATCCAGATGCGCACCTACAGCTCGCCAGCGACTAACAACGATACCCTGACCTTCCCCGCAGACAACACCTACCGCCTTCAACTCACCGTGACCAATGGCACCCACACCGTGGTCGAGCCCGTCGATGTGATTGTCAACACCACCCCACCCGTTCCGCCGCCATCCACGATGGTCTTCACCTCCCAGCCGCAGCCTGCCGCAGTCGCGCCGGGCGGGGCGGTGACCTTGACCGTGACCACCAGCGGCCCCAGCCCCGCGCTCTATCAGTGGCGGCGCAATGGCGTGGCCATCGGCAGTGCCTCCACCAGCCCGAGCCTGGCCTTGAGCAACGTCTCGGGCGGCGCCGAGGGCGATTATGACTGCATTTACACCACCACGCTCGGCACCCTCACCAGCGCTGCCGCGCATCTCACCATCACCGGCACCGGCGGCAACATCCCCGGCGGACTGTGGCAGGAAATCTACACCGGCATCAGCGGCGACACCGTTTCCAGCCTGACTTCCAATGCGAAGTATCCGAATTTTTCGGATTCCAGCGGGCCCATCACCCGCGCCGCCTCGACCACCAACTACGGCGATTCCTATGGCCAGCGGTGGACGGGCTGGATCACGCCCGCCGTCACTGGAAACCACCGCTTCTACCTCGCCTCGGACGATAGTTCGGAACTCTGGCTCGGCACCAATGACCTGCCCGCCACCGCCACCCGGATCCTCACACTTTCCGGCTACACCGGCGAAAAACAATGGAGCGCCCGCTCGCCCAGCGCCTACATCCCGCTGACCGCCGGAGTGCGCTATTACATCGAGTTGCGGCACAAGGAGGGTTCCGGCGGCGACCATTGCGCGCTGGCCTGGCAGCTCTCCGGGAATCCCGCCCCCGTCAATGGCAGCGGGGAGATTCCCGGCTCCGTGCTTTCCTACCGCATGGGTGGCATCTATAACGACATTCCGCTGGAAAACATCGCCCCAGCCTTCGCCTCGGCCCCCTTGCTCAGGCCGAAAGCCTTCGATGGCTCGCCCTACACCGCCACCATCGCGGGATCCGCGACAGATCCTAACAGCGACAGTGTCCTCACCTATTCGCGTGTCGCCGGGCCGGACTGGCTCACCGTCGCCTCCGGTGGCGCACTCTCCGGCACTCCCGCCACCGCGGATATCGGCATCAACTCGTTCACCGTGCGCGTGACGGATCAGGGCGGACTCACCGATGACACCACACTCCAGATCGAAGTGGACGACGGAGCGAATCGCCCGCCAGCTTTCATTTCAGACCCGCTCGTTTTCACTGCCGCCGCTGCCATGGCTCCCTACAGCGCAAGTCTCACGGGTGCGGTGGTCGATAAGAACATTCCCAACGGTGGCACGCTCTATCTCGGCAACGCCTTCGCGGGTGGCTCCGCCACCTTCGGCACGCTCTCCGGTTCCGGTGCCATCACGATGGCTTACGGCAGCACCACCGGCACCCGGACGGTTTCTATCAGTCAAACGACGGACAGCACCTACTCCGGCATGATCAGCAATGCCTCAGGCTCACGCCTGGCCGGACTGGCCAAGACCGGCGGCGGCACCCTCACCCTCACCGGTGCCAGCACCTACACCGGCGCGACTTCGGTGAACGGCGGCACCCTCAGTATCAACGGCACCCTCAGTATCAACGGCAGCCTTGGCAGCACCGCCACCGCCGTGGCTGCGGCCGGCACCCTCGGCGGATCGGGCAGCATCGGCGGCGCCGTCACCGTCAACGGCACCCTCGCCCCCGGCGATAACGCAGTCGGCGAGCTCACCACCGGCGCGCTCACCCTCGCCCCCGGTACCATGCTGGACTGGGAAATCAATGACTGGACCGGCGCGGCGGGCATCAGCTACGACACCGTCACCGCCACCGCGCTCAATCTAACCGCCACCTCGGCGAATCCGGTCACCATCCGCCTGATCGGGACAGCTCCCGCCAATTTCAGCGAAAGCACCGCACAATTCACCCTGGTGCGGAGCAGCGGGGCGATCAGCGGTTTCAACGCGAACCAATTCGTCATCGACGCCAGCGGGCTGGCACTGCCCCAAGGCACATGGACGGTCGAGCCATCGGGCAACGACCTGGTGCTTGCTTATACCGGCTCCACCAACCCGGATGCCAACAGCAATGGAATTCCAGACACCTGGGAGATCCTCCACTTTGGCGACGCCGATCCAGGCATGAATGGCGCCAACGAAGATCCCGATCATGATGGACTGGCGGATTTGATGGACTGGCGGATTTGATGGACTGGCGGATTTGATGGAGTTTGCGCTCGATAGCCACCCGCTCCGATCTGGCCCCAGTCCGCTCACGCACACGCTGGCTCCGGTTGCCGGAGAAAGGCACCTGCAACTGGACGTGCCGAAAAACCCGCTAGCCACCAACCTCGCCTACCACGTCGAGGTCACTTCCGATCTGAACGAACCATGGTCATCCGATATTCTAACACAAGTCGAAATCATCCAAGACGATGCCGAACGCCTGATCGTCCGCGATCGCACACCCATCTCGGATGCCACCCGCCGCTTCATCCGCCTGCGGGTCGTCAGCGCTCCGTGAGGAAATCCTGGCAATTGAGATCTTATCACTAACCATTCCGCCATGATTCGTTTCGCCGCTTCCGCAGCATCACTGTTAGGGATCACCTGTCTCGCCGCCCAACCCTTCGTCCACGAGGTCCCGCGCGATCCGGCGGATACCGTGGCGACAGTTCTGCACAAAGCCGCCAACGTGGTGCCTTCGCCGCGGCAGATGGTCTTCCATCAACTCGAGTTCACCTGCTTCATCCACTTCGGGCCGAACACCTTCACCGGCGCCGAGTGGGGCAACGGCAAGGAAGACCCGGCTGTGTTTGATCCCGGTGACACGCTCGATACCGATCAATGGTGCCGCGTCGCCAAGGACGCCGGCATGCGGATGATGCTCATCACTGTGAAACATCACGACGGATTCTGCACCTGGCAGACGCGCTACAACGACCGCTTCTCCGTGCGCGGCATCCCATGGCGCGGCGGCAAGGGCGACGTGTTGCGCGAACTCGCCGAATCGTGCCGCAAACACGGACTGAAACGTAACAGTTTAGCCGATTTTTCGATCAGGAGGAATTGCGGAAAAGCACTTCCTGGGCCTGCGCCGCTGCGCCTGTTAGCATGACCTGGAACAGGTCGAGGATGGAGCTCTTCTGGAGCTTGGCGGTCTCGGTCAGGCTGTTGAAAATGGCGGTGTTCCCGGAGCCCTGTTCGCTCCGGGTGCCCATGCAGACTTTGCGGAAGATGACCAGCGGGCGGAGGGCGCGTTCGGCGTGATTGTTGGTGGGCCAGACAACTCTGGCGGCCGCGGACTTCGGTGGAGTTGTAGGCCGCGTCGGCATCGGTGACGAGCAGGCCTTCGATGCGTCCGCCGAGCAGGCGCTTGGCGGCGTCCGCCGAGCGGTGGCGATCGATGCGGAAGACGGCGACGTTTTCGTTGCCGGCATACCAGACGATTACGTTTTTCCCGTCTTCGCGCCAGGAGGTTTCATCGGCGTGGACG
>JBIPND010000348.1:0-4469 GCA_044374015.1 Luteolibacter sp.
TGAGAAAACCCGCCCCCCCCCAAATTTTCTGCCTGAATCGATAGAGCCTCACAAAATTGCACGGTTCCGCCTGCTTCTTCCGTAGGTAAACCCGACGGCTCCCCTTTCCTGCAACCAACCCACCTATGAAACTGCGACTGCTTTTGCCCCTCATCCTCATCGGCTCATCGCCACCCTTGATCGCCGAAATCGGCGCGAGCCCCACGCCCCCTGAAGCAGAGTGGATGCTCTGGTATCCGCAACCCGCCGCGAACTGGAACGAAGCCCTGCCGCTCGGCAACGGCCACCTCGGCGCGATGGTTTTCGGAACGATCCCCAGCGAGCGGGTGCAGTTCAATGAATACACCGTTTGGACCGGTCATCCCCGTTCTTACGCCCACCCCGGCGCTTCCGAGAAACTTCCGGAAATCCGCAAACTGCTTTTCGCGGGAAAACAAAAACCCGCGGAGGATCTCGCCGACCAGGAGTTCATGAGCATCCCGCTGGGCCAGATGGCCTATCAGCCGTGCGGCGACCTTTGGATCGATTTCCAAGGGCTCGACCAAGTTTCCAACTACCGCCGCTGGCTCGACCTCGACACCGCCACCCAGACGACGGAATACGAGGCTGGCGGGGTGAAATTCCGCCGCGAGGTGATCGTCTCGCACCCGGACCGCGCGCTGTTCCTTCGCCTCAGCGCCGACCAACCCGGAAAAATCAACGCCCGCGTCCGGCTCACCAGCCCGCACAAGGGTTCGAGCACCACGGTTTCCGGCAGCGACCGCCTCGTGCTCCGCGGCCAGGTGCAGGCCGATGGCATCCGCTTTGAAAGCATCGCCAAGCTCGAGACCACCTCAGGTTCTGTTAGCGAAGAGTCCGGCCGGCTGAATATCACCAACGCCGACCAGGTCCTCATCCGTCTGGTCGCCGCCACCAATTTCACCAATTTCCGCGACATCACCGGAGATCCCGCCGCACGCTCCGCCAAACTGTTGGAAAACGCCTCTGGCAAGCCTTGGGAGAAACTCCTCGCCAGCCATCTGGCAGACCACCAGTCGCTGTTCCGGCGGATGGGCATCGATCTTGGCGACAGTCCGGATTCCCGGCGCCCCACCCACGAACGCATCGTCGATTACCACAACGGCAAGGACCCGCAACTCGCCGCTCTAACATTCCAATACGGCCGCTACCTGCTCATCGGCTCCAGCCGCGCCGGCGGCCAGCCAGCCACCCTGCAAGGGATCTGGAACGAGTCGCTCAAACCCTCATGGGGCAGCAAATACACCTGCAACATCAACACCCAGATGAACTACTGGCCCGCCGAGCTCGCCAATCTATCCGAATGCGCGGATCCGTTGTTCGACGCTCTCGGCGAGCTGATGATCTCCGGCCGCGAAACTGCCAAACAGCACTACGCCGCTCCCGGCTGGGTGCTCCACCACAACTTCGACCTGTGGCGCGGCACCGCTCCCATCAACGCCTCCAACCACGGTATCTGGCCCACCGGCGGCGCATGGCTCTGCCACCACCTTTGGGAGCGCTACCTCTTCACCGGCGATCAGAAATTCCTGAGGGAAAAAGCCTATCCGATTATTAGAAACTCCGCCGAGTTCTTCACCGGCTATCTGATCGAGGATCCCGTCACCAAGACCCTGATCAGCGGCCCGTCGAACTCGCCCGAACAAGGCGGACTCGTCATGGGACCGACCATGGACCACCAGATCATCCGCTCGCTTTTCAAAATCACCGTCGAGGCCGCACAGATCCTCAAGACCGACGCGGACTTCGCCGCCAAACTCGCCGAAATGACCCCGCGCATCTCGCCCAACCGCATCGGCAAACACGGCCAGCTCCAGGAATGGATGGATGACCGCGACGACCCTGACAACAAGCACCGCCACGTCTCCCACCTGTGGGCCGTCTATCCGGGCAGCGACATCACCTCACGCGACGCCGGTTTGTTCAAGGCCGCCCGCCAGTCGCTCATCCATCGCGGCGACGCGGCCACCGGCTGGAGCATGGGATGGAAAATCAACCTGTGGGCGCGTTTCCACGACGGCGACCACGCCTATCTGATCCTGCGCAACTTGCTCCAACCGGTCGGCGGCAAGCAAAAATTCCACAGCGGCGGCGGCATGTATCCGAACCTGTTCGACGCCCACCCGCCGTTCCAGATCGATGGGAATTTCGGCGCCGCCGCCGGCATCGCCGAAATGCTGGTGCAGTCCCACCTGCAGGATGAGAATGGGAATTTCATCATCCAGATCCTGCCCGCCCTGCCCTCCAATTGGCCCACCGGCAACATCAAGGGGCTGCGCGCCCGCGGTGGATTTGAGCTCGATCTCACTTGGAAGGGCGGCAAGCCCGCTTCCCTAACAGTCCGTAGCGTCCGCGGCGGAACCGCCGTCATCAGCCATGGCGGAACATCCCGTGAAATCAAACTCGCCGCCGGTGAATCCAAGGTCATCGCTGACTGGCAGTAAACTAACATCAACCCTTCCCCACCATGCGTCCGCTCCTCATCTCCGCACTTGTTCTCGCCCAGCTTCACGCCGTTCCGCTTGAAATCCGCTTCGACCGCCCGCCGCAATCCGCGACCGGCGAATCCGGGTTCCCCGATTCTAACTGGGAGAGCCAGGCCCAACCGGTCGGCAACGGCCGGCTCGGCGCGATGGTTTTCGGCAACCCGTTGAAGGAACACATTCAGTTCAACGACATCAGCCTGTGGACCGGCGGCAACAATCCGTCCGGCGGTTACGAGGTCGAGGAATTCGGATCCTATCAGAATTTCGGCAACCTCTATCTGGAAATGAAGGCGGACGGGGAAATGACAGAGTTTTCCCGCAGCCTCGATCTGTCCACCGGCATCCACACCACCACTTGGAAACAGGGCGGCGTCAGCTACAAGCGCGAGGTCTTCGCCAGCAAACCGGACGATGCCATTGTCATCCGGATCCAGACCGACCCGCCCGGCAAAATCTCCGGGGTCCTGCAACTCACCGGCGCGCACCAGGAAACCACGGCTGCCAGGGACGGAACGCTCACCTTCTCCGGAACCCTCGCCAACGGCCTGCGCAAGGCGGCACAACTCAAGGTGATCTGTGAGAAAGTAGAAACAGTTAGTGACCAACTTTCCTTCACGGGAGACTCCGCCACGCTCATCCTCGCCGCCGCGACCGATTACGCGCTCGATCCCGCCAACAATTTCCGCAGCGGCCTGGATCCCGCGCAGACCGTCGCGGCGCAGGTCGCCAGCGCATCCGCGAAGTCCTATGCCGGTCTGCGCCAAGCCCACCTCGCCGATTTCCAAAAACTGATGGGCCGCGTGGATCTCGACATCGGCCCGCCCCCCGCCGACCCGTCGATCAGCAGCCGGCTGGCAGCCTACAAAAACGGCGCCGAGGACCCGCACCTCGAAATGCTGATGTTCCAATACGGGCGTTACCTGCTCATTTCGAGCTCGCGGGACCTGCTGCCGGCCAACCTCCAGGGACTCTGGAACAACCAGAACAAACCCGCATGGTTTGCCGACTATCATACCAACATCAACCTCCAGATGAACTACTGGCTCGCCGAGCCGGCCAATCTATCCGAATGCGCGAAACCGCTGTTTCACTGGACCACCGCGATGATCCCCGGCAGCCGCGAGGCGACCGTCAAAGCCTTCGGCGAGAAGACGCCCGGCTGGACGATGCGCACCTCCGTCAACATCTACGGCGGCAACGGCTGGCAGTGGAACCTCCCCGCCTCCGCCTGGCTGGCCCAGCACTTCTGGGAGCATTACGCGTTCACCGGCGACCGCAAGTTTCTGGCAGAAACCGCCTGGCCGGTGTTCAGCGATGTCTGCGCTTACTGGCTCGACCACCTGGTCGAGAAGGACGGCAAGCTGGTCGTCCCGAAAGGCTGGTCGCCCGAGCACGGCCCGCGCGAGGATGGTGTTGCCCACGACCAACAAATCGTCTGGGACCTTTTCACCAACACCCTCGAAGCCGCCAAGGTCCTCGGCAAATCCGACCCGCTGATCGAAAAAATCGCCGCCGCCCGCGAAAATCTGCTAGGCCCGCAAATCGGTTCCTGGGGCCAGATCATGGAATGGACCAGCGAGCGGCCGGAGCTGGAAAAATCCGGGCATCGCCACACCTCGCACCTGTTCGCGCTGCACCCTGGCCGCCAGTTCACCCTGCATGGCACGCCGGATTTCGCCAAAGCGGCGGCGGTTTCGCTCGAAGCGCGTGGCACCTCCGGCGACTCCCGCCGCTCATGGACCTGGGCGTGGCGCACCGCCATGTGGGGCCGCCTCGGCCGCCCGGAAAAAGCCGCGGAGATGATCCGCGGACTGCTGACCCACAACACGCTCGCCAACCTCTTTACCAGCCATCCGCCATTCCAAATCGACGGCAACCTGGGCATCACCGCCGGAATCTGTGAGATGTTGGTCCAGTCCCACGCCGGCGAAATCTCGATCCTGCCCGCGATCTCGCCCAAGTGGC
>JBIPND010000347.1:0-4469 GCA_044374015.1 Luteolibacter sp.
CCGCCAGCGCGGCGTTCCACTTCTGATGCTCACCCGCGAGTGACATCGGGTAGCCTAACAACGGCTCGCCCACAAACTCGATGGGCGCGCGCATTTCATTGGCCTCTTTCTCTAACACGAATTGTACGCCGGGCGTCTGTGGCGCGGAAATCACCGGTTTCCCCACGACGAAGATGCCCGCCTTTTCCATCGCGATTTCCTCCAAGGTGTTGCCCAGCCACTGCATGTGATCCATGCCGATCGGCGTGATCACGCAGATGTCGGCCGGTACGGCGGTGGTGGCGTCGAGCCGCCCGCCCATCCCGGTTTCGAGGACGATGATCTCGCATTCGCATTTCCGGAACCAGCGCATCGCCAGCGCCAGCGTGATTTCAAAAAACGTCGGGTGGGTTTCCATCCGCTCGCAGATCCCGCGCAGGTCGGTGAGCATCGCGGCGCAGGCCTCCTCGGGAATTTCGCGGCCGGAGACTTTGATGCGTTCGCGGTAGTCGATGAGATGGGGCGAGGTGAACAGCCCGCAGCGTTTGCCGCAGGCGCGCGCGATGCTGTCGAGCATCGCGCAGGTGCTGCCCTTGCCGTTGGTCCCGGCAACGTGGATGACTTTGACGCCATGCGCCGGGTAGGCGAGCGACTCCTTGAGCAAATGGCGCGGCCCTTCCAGCCCCAGTTTGATGCCGAACATCTGGGTGGAAAACAGCCAATCAAGCGCCTCTCGGTAGTCCATCGTGACAAGTCGTCCCGCCCGGGGATTTCTCAGAATTCCTTGATCCAAAGGTTCGCGAAATCGATCGCCGAGCCGTGGTGTTGCAGGCCGACGGGGCCGCGCTCTGGAATGCCGGGAAGCTGCGCGTTGTCGATGACCACGCGGCCGTTGAGCGAGACCGTCACGCGGTCGCCGATCAGAGTGATCATCGTCCGGTTCCATTCCCCGACCGGGCTGTCCGCATGGGTCTTTGGGGTGACTTGAGCTTTGACCTCGGCGGGCATCGCCTTGTCGGTGCGGTAGCCATAGATTTCTCCCGATCCGATCGGCCAGTTCCAAAGGTTGATTTGGCTCTTGGCTTCCCCGCGGAGGAAGATTCCGCTGTCGAGCTCTTCGATTTCGACCATCACGGTTTTGCCGTCGTCGCCGACTTTATGGTTGCCGTCGGCCAATACCAGCGGCTGGAGTTTTTGAGGGCCACGACCGCTCCAGCGCCAGTCGAAGACGAAGGTGAAATTGCCGTATGCTTTCTCCGTCCACAAGTCGCGGGGATCACCGAGTTTCCCGGTGTGTCTGAGAATGCCATCCTGGGCGATCCATTCGGTGGTGGCAGTCGGGTTGTGCTTCCAACCGGCGAGGTTTTTACCATTGAAAATCTGGGTAAAACCGTCGGCTTTCACGCCATCCACATTGGCGGCGGGCGGCAGTTCGGCGATCTGGATGTTGCGGAATGCGACGCGGTCACCGTGGCCAAGCCATGCGATGTGGCCGGCACGGCGTTTCACCCCCTCGTGCTTGGGATGGAGGCGGCTCAGGTCGTCGAGATTCGCGCGAAGGATGATTTCACCGTTCAATTCGACGATGATCACCGAGCCGAGCACGCTGACGCGCTGGCGGTTCCATTCGCCCACTGGCTTGAGACCGCTCTTTTTGGCCGGGGCCATGGTGTAGAGCGAGCCGTGGAACTGGGTGTCCTTGAGGTCTTTGTATTTCGGTGCGGTATTGTCGAGAATCTGAAGTTCCAAGCCGGTGTAAGCCCCGTCGCCCGACCCCGGATAGTGGATGCCGAGGCCGTTGTTTCCTCCCGCTGGCAACTTGAACTCGAAATCCAGGATGTAGCTGCTGAAGGTCGCCTCGCTGATCAAATTTTTCCCCTTGGGCGTGCACACGATCGCCCCGTCTTCCACCACGTAGCCCTCACCCTTCCACCCACTGAGGTCCGTGCCGTTGAAAAGCGGGCGCATCGCCGGAGCCTCGGCGGCAAGGCAGTGGGACGCCATGACGGCGACAATAAGAAGCGTGGAACAGAATTTCATGATAGGCTGGGGTTGTAGGGAAAATAAAAAAGACGCAAAGCGTCAGGTCAAAAGCTGCGCTCCTGCTAACCGACGCTTTACGCTTTTCCAAGCCGGAACATTTCGCCGCTTTCAACGATCCTCTGCCAACGCGTCCATCAGATAGCGCGCCGGCCGGAAATTCTCGATCAGCACTTCGCGTTGATTGCCGCGCGTCATCCGCACCTGGCTGATGTTGAAATTCGGGGTTTTGTGCGGCGCGAACAGAATGTCGTCGTGGGTCGAGTTTTCGTGCTTCTTGAACATGCAGGGCAGAATGTCGCCGCCGAGATGGTCATCGCGGCCGGTGGCGAGGTGGCAGGTGCCGAGGACTTTTTCGTCCTGGATATCCGCCCCGGATACCGGCAACACCTGGGTGCCGAATCCCAGTTCGCCAAGCGTTCCCGTCATCGGGTCGTCCGCGAGACGGGCGTTGTGGGCGTCGATGGTCGCTTGATGCCCCTGGATCAGGGTGGAGCGGACAATGCAGCGGTCCGCAACCTCCAACACGCCGAGCGTTCCGTCTTCATACTTCATCGGAAACTGGCCGCGCGCATCGCTGGGCACGAAATAAACCTCACCCGCCGGCAGGTTTGCAATGTCCGGAGTCCTGCCGAGGCACAACCCGTGGGACTTTTGCGCGTCCTGGCCCGCCAAACCGAGCCAGGCAGTTAGAACCCGCCCGTCCTCCAGCGCAAAATCAATCTCGATCGAATCTGCATTGCTCAAGGCGCGGCGCAGCCGCTCGGCATCGCCCGAAACCTCGTGGTAATCCACCGCCAGCCCGGAATTCAGGATGATATCGTTGAGGCCATGCAGCGTCGCCCCGCGGAAACCATACTCCTTGCACTTGGCCGTCAGTGGCGCGGTGGCGGAAAAGGTCGAGATGCACAAAATCAAATCATAATTCGGATAGATGTCCCGATCCAGCGAGAGATGGTTTCCCGCAGTATCCCAGACGTCATCCTTGAGATCCAGGTTCGACCCGTGGCTGCAACGGAACGCGAACATCTCGCCGCCGGTCATGCCCAGCGCATCGAGCGCGCCATTCGCAAGCCCCTGATGGAAATGCTTGTAGGCGTTTTTCTGCACCGGAAACCCCTCGTGATTGAGGAAGTCGAAGCCCTTGATCAGCTCGGCGGGCTCGTCAAAATCAATCAGGATGCAGGCACGGCAACCCTCGGTCGGCGCGAACACCGTTCCAAGAAGCCTGACGAGGTCGAATTGCGGAAACTTGCGGTTCTCCGGGTGGAGAAGAATTTCCTCGGCGAAATACGCGGGTAGTGAGGGGGCTGTGATGCTGGACATAGTCCGGCATCCTAAAACCATTGCCCCGGCCCGCAAGAGGCGATTCTGCAAAAATCCCCGAAACGCCTCAGCCCGGCGTGTCCTCGCCGCTGCTCTCCCGCATCTCCGCGAGCGTGCCCGACATGTCCTCCAGCTTGTCCCACAGTTCACGCACCACGTAAAAGGGCGCCCCGCACCGCACCGCCAGCGCCAGGCAATCCGACGGCCGCGCGTCCAGCTCGATGATCTTGCGCTCCATGATCTCATTCTCCGCCTCAAGAATCAGCCGCGCGTAATAGATCTCCTCCTCCATTCGCACGATCACCGCTCGTGAGATCCGCCCGCCGAAACCTTCCAAACTCAGCAAAAACAAATCATGCGTCAGCGGCCGCGGTGGCAACTGCCCACTCAAGCTCGCATTGATCGACGCACCCACCGCCGGATCGATATAGAAGACAATCGCCTTCCGCCCATCCCCCAAGAACACCGCGCAACCCGCCTGGGTTGGCAACAACGCGATCGGCTCCACACGCACTAGATCTGGCATGCCTGAAACCTCGTCCCGGAACGCTCCGTTTCCAAGAGCAAACATGAATCCGGGCAAACCGCCGGCCATTTTAGCCGAAATCCGTCCATGATGACTCAAACCCGGCTGCCGAAATCCCAAAAATTCCCCCAATTCGTCAGGACCGAGGATTCTTTCGATGCAAAAAACCCCATATTCCACAAGGGCTCGCGGGGAATGATCAAAAAAAATCACAAAACCTTCACAAAATGGATTGACCCGCGCCGGGTGAGCGGAATAGGTTCCGCCCGTCGCCACGACGGAGGGCGACCGAGAGACAGACAGTCAATCGCGGTGAGAACCACCCGATTGGCTTTTTAGTCCCCTCGAAACAAGCTCTTTGACAGTATGGCTCAGCGGTAATCGTGCCAAGTTCGACGCAAATCGAACCAGGCGGTCCTAAGCAGACTAGGTTTCGCTGAGAAGAGGAAAAAGATTAAATTGTGCGCTGCGCACCTGATTTCAAAATCGAAACAGTGCGCGGAAGCCGGCCCTCGAGGTCGGCAACCCCGATTTAAAATCTACCCGGCAGCAATGCCGGAATAGCAAATTAGATTATTTTTACGGAGAGTTTGATTCT
>JBIPND010000349.1:0-4466 GCA_044374015.1 Luteolibacter sp.
TCCAACAGAAATCGGCGCGGAATATCAGATCCATCAGGTCTAACATTAGATCATCCGTTTTCCCCCGGGCGCGTCTTTTTACCCACAAAAGACCGGGTCGGTATTCTGCAACATGCCCGGCGGAATGGGTCGCATGTTGCAATCCCTCGTGATGGCGTGCAAATCGCGAAGACGCCGGAATCGTTGAAATGCCCTAGAAAACGGCTACCTGGCACACTCGGCACGTGGATTGCGAGAGGCGTGAAACCCGCAACGCGGACTCGAACCCCTCAATATCAAGAAATCCATTCACAAAAGTTTCTTCATCTCGCTGATTCCCCTGAGCTGACCAAAGAGCAGCTGGGTAAAACTCCCCAGTTCAAAACGGATGCCTGGCCCGACGATGATGATGCGACCCACACCGAGGCTTTGCGTTCTTATCGCGATTCGATCGGTGGTGATGTCACCGCCGCGGACAACTCCGCACAAAACGAGAAGCCCGGGAACAAGGAAGTCATGATCCCCACCGATCAAGGCAACAGTGAGAAGGACGTGCAGATCACCCAGGATATCCGCTCGGCCGTCGTGGGAGCGGACCTGTCGTTCAACGCCAGGAACATCAAGATCATCACCAAGGATGAACATGTCACCCCGATGGGTGAAGTCGCCGCGACCAGCCGCTAATCGTTGGAATTGGAATCCGGGAGAGCATCCCATACAGCCTCCATTTGGTGGAGGATGTATTTTTCCGGAGTTGAACTAACAAGCGTGTTGCGCATGCCACTCGGCATAGATCTTCGGCGAGATTTCCGAAGGTTTGATCTCGGAGCGGCCGCCCCAGAAGACGTTGGTGTAGGAGACGGGAATGCCGACGGATTCGAGGTGCTTGTCGATGGCCGCCTTGTGTTCGAGCACGCGGGGTTTTTCGGTGCCGTGGACCACGCCCATGACGTTGACGTCGCCGAACTGCGGGCCGCCTTCGCGCCAGTAACAATGGGTCATGCAGAAGTGGCGGCCGACTTCCGCGCCGGCTTCGATTTCGCGGCCTTTCGGCACCGCCCAGTGGAACAACCCGTTGAAACGGGTGACGCGCTCGCCGGTGGCGGAGGGTTTGACGTGTTCGAGAAAGGTGGAAAAGCGGCCGATGACTTTTTTGCTGTTGAGGGTTTCGGCGACCTCACAGAAGCGCTCCAGCGAGACGCCGGCGATTTCCGCGCGTTTCACCCACGGGTCCTCACAGATTTCGTCGGGTGTTAGTTCTTCTTTCAATGCGAGCAGGACTTCCCATTCCTCCTGGGTGAGTTCGACGGGCACGGTGGTCATCATTTCCGCAGGCGCGTCGGATTTGTCGCCGGGTTCGAGGGCTTTGCGGCGGGTGTGGCCGACGCCGAGGGCGAACACGCCGTTGGCCGGCATCAGCAGATATTCGGTCGCGCCGGTGAGACGGAGCAGGACGGTGGCGTGCTCGTCGAGCGACTCGCCGACCGGCACTTTGAGCGTGGTCCAGAGGCGGTAACCGGAGCCGGAAACCTCGGTGTCGGTGGAGCGGATCACGACGTGGCCGGAGAACGGATCGTCCTTCGACATGAAATCAAATGCGGCGTTGAGTTTTTCCTCAGGCACCTTCCAAGCGACCAACGCGCCGTGGGCGAGCTTGGTGGAAAGCAGGGTTTGGCGGACGCGGCGGACGACGCCGGCCTCGACCATCGCCCGGATGCGCTCGATGACGGTTGCGAGCGGGACTCCGGATTTTTCGGCGATCCCATGAAACGGATGGCGCTGGAATCCGGCGATGAGGTCTTCGGAGATGGCCAGGATGCTGGCGTTGACCGCTTCGTTGTGTTCGACAGGGATGGTGGAGTTCATGGAGGAAATTTTGGGAGTGGGGCAGGGGATCCGCGCCGCAGGATTTAGCGGATACTGGGCAAATCACGCGGAAGTTTCGGCGGCGAGCACGTGGAGATAGTCCATGGCGCCCGGGCGATCAAGGATTCGTCCTTCGAGCTGTTCGGTTTGAATGGCTTCGAGAATCTCCTTGAAGCGCGGCCCGGGCCTCAGCCCGAGCTGGATGAGATCCCGCCCGGTCACCAATGGCGGGGGGATCAGCGGTTCCGCGGCGAACTCCTCGGCCTTTTTTTCGAGGAATTCGTAATTGTCGGTGAAACCATTGGAGGAGCCGCAATCGACGCGGTGGAGTTCCATTTCGAGGCCGAAATTTGGCTCGGCCATAAAACGCTTCAACTTCGCGGTGCGCATTTGTTGGACGTTCATGAACTGCATGTGGCGGGCGACCATCGGCACCACGGCGGCGATGGTGTCGTTGGAATATCGCAGCCGCCGCAGGATCGCTTCCGCCATTTCCGCGCCCATCGCGTCGTGGCCGTTGAAGCGGATCCGGCCGGCCTCGTCATCGAAGGTCTGGCAGGGCGGCTTGGCGATGTCGTGCAGCAGCACCGCCAGGCAAAGTTCTAACGGTGCATCCGGCTCCAGCATTTCCAGCATGATCCGGGTGTGGGTGTAAACGTCGCCTTCCGGGTGCCATTCCGGCGGTTGCTCACAGCCGATCAATTTCAAAACCTCCGGCATGAAATGAGCGATCAAGCCGGTGTCCACCAACATCTCCAGCCCCTGCCGGCGGCGCGGGGATTTTAGGATTTTGGAAAACTCGTCGCGGATCCGCTCGGGGGAAACCCGGTCTAGCAGCCATGCGCAGTCACCCATTGCCGCCAAGGTCAGCGGTTCGATTTCAAAGCCCAGCGTGGTCGAAAACCGCACCGCCCGCAGCAACCGCAACGAGTCTTCCGTGAACCGCGCTGCCGGGTCGCCGATCGCCCGGACGATCCGCGCATCGAGGTCCGCACGGCCGCCGACGAAGTCGATCACCTCGCCGGTTTCCGGATGCTCGAACAGCCCGTTGATCGTGAAATCCCGCCGCTGCGCATCTTCCTCGGGCGTGGAAAACGCCACGGTTTCCGGCCGTCGGCCATCCTTGTAGCTGCCATCGGTCCGGAACGTCGCGATTTCGACATGCTCGCCATGGTGCTTCGCGATCACCACGCCGAAGTGCGCGCCGACCTCGTTGGATTGCGGGAATAATTTCATCACCTCCGCGGGCGTGGCCGAAGTCGCGATGTCGTAGTCTTTCGGGTCGTGGCCTAGCAGTTTGTCCCGCACGCAGCCACCGGCGAAAACCGCCTGATGCCCTGCGGCGATCAATCGGCGGGCAAGGAACAAAGCGGCGTCGCGGGCTGGCATGCCCGCAGCATCCGCAGGTCCCGGCGCGGATTCAAGGTCGATCGCGTCCACGGCTCACTGCTTCACCACGCTGCTCTGCCAAAGCGGCGAGGGCGGCAAATCATTCGGCCGACAAACGATGATGCCCGCGTGCTTCGATCCGCCGTTTACATAGTCGGAAATCGGCCGGTCGATCACCGTCATGCGCCCCTTGTCGCGATCCGACGTGGCATGCATGAAATACGCCCGGTCCTTCAACCGGACGATCAGCCCGACGTGCGAGGTGTAGCCGAAGGAATAGTGGGTGGTAATCGCGCAAATGTCGCCGTTCTGGAGGTATTTCTCGGCGTCGCGCACCTTGGATTTCGGCACATGATAGACCGGCAGTTTGGAAACCCGGGCTTCGATTTTTCCCATCGGCTCGATCAGGGAGGGATTCGAGCGCAGGTAGCGGTAGCTCTTCCACTGCACCGTCATTTCGCGGATTTCGCGTTGCAGTTTCACCGCCCCGGGGATCCGCGAGGTGATGTTGGTGGCGTAGCCGCGGCGTTGGTTGTCGTAGAATACCTCTTCCAAGTGGTGCATCCGGCTGAGGTAGTTTCCGGTGCAGATTCCGTCGCGGTAGCGCTCGATTTCCACCATGTGCAGCAGGTCCTGCGGCTTGTATGGACCCGGCTTGTAACGCAGCATCCGCGCGAGACCCAGGGCGTTTTCGTAGTAGGTCCAGCAATCCATGCCTTTCAAGTTCGCCACCGGCGATTCGATCCGGTCATCCACCTCCAGCGTGTAATTCACATAAGGCACCCCGACCATTTCCCGCGCCACCCGCACGGTGCGCTCGCTGAGCGGCAGGCTGCGCCAGTTTTCACGTTCCGCCTTGGCGATGATCGCATAAAACTTCGACTCGCCTTGGAAAACCACGCTCAGCGGAAGCTTCGGAGCCGACAGCGGCGGCACCGGCTTTTGCGCCACGGCGAGCGAACTGGAAAGACCCAGCAACGCAAAAAACAGACCAGCAACCTTGAATTTCATGGTTTAAGTCACTAGTCGAATTTCGCCTTCGAGGAAAGCGATCATTCACCAAAGTCAACTTTCGCGCCCGCCAGCCACCCGCGCCAGCACCGGCTCGAACACATACCACTGCCGCCAATGCCGCTTCACCACCTGCAGAATCGTCGCCGCCCAAACCCGGTCCGCAGTGTCTTCCTCCCCGCGCCGCCGCGCCGGAAGTTCGATTTCCGGCCGCACGATCA
>JBIPND010000350.1:0-4451 GCA_044374015.1 Luteolibacter sp.
CCCCGCCCCGCCCGGCATCACGATGAAGGCGTAGGAATACTTCACCAGCACCACCTTGCGGGTGAAAAAATACTTCATGGTCACCGAACCATGGACGTAGGGATTGAGCTCCTGCTCGAAGGGCAGCTCGATGTTCACCCCCAGCGAACGCCCGCCAGCCTCAAACGCTCCCTGATTTCCCGCCTGCATGATGCCCGGGCCGCCGCCGGTAACCACCGTGAACCCCAGCTTGGCGCAGGCCTCGCCCATGTTGCGGGCCATTTCGTAATGATACGTGCCGGGCCTCGTCCTGGCAGAACCAAAAATCGTGACGCAGGGTCCGGCAAAATGCAGCGCCCGGAACCCCCGGAACAAATCGCGCGCCACCCGGAACAAGGTCGCCAAATCCCGCAGCCGCGAACCCGGCCCCGAGAGCAGGGTCTGGTCCGGCGTTTCCAATTCGAAAATCTCCTGCTTGCGGATTTCTTCCTCGCTGATTGGCAGATCGCCGCCGGGATCCGGAAGTTTTTGGGAAATGGGTGAATTCACGGCCAAGCCCTTACACCGATTTCAAACAATTGAAAAATCCAAAACCACAACCCGTGCCGAACAAGTTTGCTGCGGCAGGTCCCCAAATTTTCCTTGCCACCACGCGCCTGATGCTTTTTGTTCTTAGGAACACTGTTCAAAAAAATGAATCCAGAACTCACACTTCGCCAACAGGAAATCCTCGAATACCTGAAAAGGACCCAACGCCGAGAAGGCATCATGCCCTCGACGCGTGAAATCCAGCACTTCTTCAACTTCGCCAGCCAGACGGCGGCGATGAGCCATTTGCGGGCGCTGGAGCGCAAAGGTGCGATTCAACGGCTGCCGGGCAAAGCACGGGCCGTGATTTTCCCCAACGAACTGGACCGCGGCGAGATCCTCGACATTCCGATCTACGGCAGCATCGCGGCCGGCATGGCACAGGATGTCGAACAGGATAAACAAGGCTGCATCTCGATCGACATCGCCGCGCTGGGAATTCCGCGCCACGCGCGCACGTTCGCACTCAAGGTCCGCGGCGAATCGATGATCGACGCCCACATCTGTGACGGCGACACCGTGATTCTTGAATTCCGCGAACCGCGCAAAGGCGACATCGTTGCCGCCCTCATCGACGGCGAAACCACCCTGAAACGCTATGTCGTCGAAAAAGGCAAACCCTTCCTCCGCGCCGAAAACCCCGACTTCCCGGATCTGATCCCGGCCCGGGAATTGATCATCCAGGGAGTGCTCATCGCGCTGCTCCGCAACGCGGCGTGAAGAATCCCAATGGATCGAACATTCTACAGGAGGGTTGAGCATTCTGCAGGAGGGTTGAGCATTCTGCAGGATTGACGGTGGCTAAGTTCTTCCTACCGTACAGTCCAAACAGATGGCTGAACTCCCGATTACCTTCGCCTGTCCTGCTTGCTGCATCAAGCTCACGGTACCGGGAAACTTGGCTGGGGTCACGGGGCCCTGTCCGAGCTGTCGCGCGCAGATTCAGGCCCCCTCCCCCGCCCCAGCCCCGATCCAGGTTTCGGCCCACGCTTCGCACACACCGCCCGGAAACCCGCACACCGGCAGTCTTTTGCGCCGGGGGTTGTGGTTGGGTGCCTTTCTGCTGATTGCAGGGGCGTTGGTTTACGGAATCCGCGACATTCTGATGAATCAGGAGCGACCCTCGCCCGTCGCGGCGGTCACGGCGCATCAACCACCGGCACCGCCGCCGATTCCACCGCAATCCGGGGATGCCCCCGAGAAGTCGATCGGCACCCGAGACAATCAGGGGCGACCACTGCCCGTTCCGGAGCCTGATCATCTGGGCGGTGGCATCCTGCAATGACCCGCAAGTGCGGAACCGCGAGAACAAGTTGACGCTCAAACTTCTCCCGCGCGACAATGCCAAGGCAATCGCCCAAGCCTACTTCGGCCGCCAATCGAAAATCGGCAGGATGCTGGGAGACGGCCCCTACAGCCTGAGCTACGGCAAGGCCAAGCCCTGCACGGTGGTGCTGCGTTGGAATACCGAGGACCATCCCGAGTATCCCTATCTTGAGGCAATCCATCTCAAGACGATGGACTGGAACCCTTGATCCGCCCGGCTTCGTTCAAAGCCCGCCAACCGCCTTTGAGCACGGAGACCTCGGCACCGAGATCCAGATTGCGGATGCGCTGGGCAATTTCGCGGCTGAGGCCGCAGTTTTCGTCACCGCAATAAACAATCACCCGCGGCGTCTCGATCACCCGGGTGGCGATTTCGACTTCGAACGCCTGCGGATCTTCCGCGGGATCCAGGTTCCACAGCACCGATCCGGGCACGCCGGATTCCTGCCACTGCGATCGCTGGCGGGCATCCACCCACAGGATGGGCCCATCCACAGGGATTTGTTCCAAGCAGATTTCGTCGGGCTTGAGGGTCGCAGGGTCGCAGACGAACGATCTGGCGGGCGGACCTTTCACCACGTAGGTCGCGCCCGCAGCCGCGAAGGAAATGGCAGCCACTGCCGCCAATTGGGCGAGGGCATTCATCGTTGGAGGGCGCTCTCCGCCGCCGACGGCTTGCGCACCACGGCAAAGGCCTGCTGGGTCCGGTGCTTTTTGATTTTGGAGTCGGTCTCAATCCGAAACACGCCGATGCCGGCCACCCCCACTTGGGTTGGGGTGACAACCAGTTGGTAATGTTTACCGGGTTTGACCGGTTTGAGTTCGCAAGTGAAGGCGTCGGAAGAGGAGGTTGCCGAGATCACGTTGATTTTCTGGCCCTCCATCATGGTGATTTCGATGATCTGGGGTTCGGCCTTGCCGCCGAGATCCCATTTCAGGGTTTTCGGTTCCACCGCCACCAACACCGGAATGTTGACCTTGAGTTTGAGAAGCGTGGAGGGTTGATCCACCGGATCCTTGTCCAGCCAGAGAGCGACCACCTTGTCGACCGTCCCGGAGAAGTTGGTCATGTCGAAAGTGGCGCGGATCATGCCGGATTCGCCGGGTTCGTAGCGGAATTTCCCGCCGGACACCTGGACCGCGACGCATGAGCATCCCGGGTCGCTTTTGGTGATGGTCACCGGTTTTTCGCCTTGGTTGGTGAATTCGAAATCGGCGGAAACGGTGGTGACATCGGCCGGGGCGTTGATCTCCTTGGCCATTTCGACGAAGTCCAATCCAGCGGCATGGATCAGTGCGGCCAGTGCCAGCCAAATTCCGAGGGTGGTTTTCATAGGGAGATTAAGAGCCCGGTTTGGCCTTCGGCGCAAGTGCGACGGCGATAATCAAGCGCCCTCCCCGCCATTGCGGGCCAAGGATGTAAAGGGGACGCTTGCCTTCGAGGCGGGCGTCGGTTTTGAGGATTTTTTTCCGGCTGAGCCAGAGTTCCACGTCGAGGGTCATCATTTCCGCGGTGGGCAGACTGCGGGCTTCAAATTTCACCAGAACCTCATCGGAAGGTTTCAACGGCTGCGCCCAGCTTTCGTAACTGCGGAGCAAGGACTGCACGTCCTGGCCGAGAAGCCGGTAATTTTTGAAATTGAGGTGTTGCTCGGCCCGCAGCCGCTTTTGTGTCTCTTGTGAGACCATGGCCGCCTTCGCTCCGGCCGCATCGGGGTCGGCGTTGGTGGCGTAATACACCGTCACCGACACCTGCCCCATGTTCGCCTTTCCCGGATCATCCTGAGCGATGGCGGGATTCGACCACGCCGTGAGCGCGAGCGTGATACCGGCCAGGATCCAATTGCGGCGGTTCATGGGTTGACGGTGTGGGATGAAGTGCCGCCATTGTCAGCGGTCGAGTCGATCTCCCGCTCGAGCGGCACGTAGGTGGTTGCCGAGAAGTCCATGGTGTCGGGGATCGCCCGCACGCCGTTGAGGACAATCACCATGGACGATGCGTCGCTGGAAAACCACTCCGCTTCCACGCCGTTTTCGGGGGTGTAAACCAGAGGTTCCACCAGAATGGCCCGCGGGGCGCCCTCGACGTTGTATTCCGGGCTGGTGTTTCGGCTTTGGGTTCCGACCCAGAATGTCAGAACCATTCCGGCACATGCGGCCATGGGCATCAGAAAAGATTTCCAAAACGGGCGGCGGGTTGATGGAACCGAGACTTTCGGTGCCTGCTCGCGGATGGCATGGGCGATCCGGCTGTTGAAAAAATCCGGGTAGGGTGGCTCTTCGGAAGCCGGCATGGCCGACGCCACGAGGGCGCGCCAGCGGCGGACTTCCTCGCGGGCGGCAAGGTGCTCGGGTTGGCCGCTCACCCACGTTTCGAAGGTGGCGAGATCTTCGCCCTCCAGTTCGTCATCCAGCCACATGGCCAACTTTGCCTCATCTGGAATTGTATTCATCTTTTAGCAATGTTTGGAGTTTCTGACGTGCGTAAAAAAGCCGGCTCATAACGGTCCCGAGAGTGCTGGACATCGCCTCGGCGATTTCCTTGTAGGAGAGGCCCT
>JBIPND010000351.1:0-4449 GCA_044374015.1 Luteolibacter sp.
GATCGAGGCGACTCCAGGAATCTGTTCGCGAACAGCGTGCAAATCATTCATGCTGAACTGAGGGGCCGCCCAATAGTCCCAGCCCTGGCCGGGACGCAGGATGAGAAGATTACTGCCCATCTTGGAAATCTGATCCTTGATCTCCTCTGTGGCACCGCGGCCCAAGGTGACCATTGTGACCACTGCCGCCACGCCGATGACGATCCCGACGACGGTCAGGAAAGACCGTGTCAGGTTTCTGCCGATCTCGCGCAGTGCGATGAGGAATGCGTTGGCGATCATGAGCCAGAAGGGTGGGTTGGTTCCGTTAGATCATTGGCCGAGTCATGGGAAATGAGCCCGTCGCGGACATGAATGATCCGGCGTGCATGTGCGGCGACCTCGTTCTCGTGCGTTACCATGATGATGGATATGCCGAGTTTCGAATTGAGGCCGCAGAGCAGTTCCATGATTTCCTTGGTGGTGTCGGAATCGAGGTTTCCGGTGGGTTCGTCTGCGAAAAGCGTGTCGGGATCGGTCACAATGGCGCGGGCAATGGCGACCCGCTGCTGCTGCCCGCCGGAGAGTTCGGTAGGGGTGTTTCGTTCCTTGTCCGAGAGTCCGACACTGGCGAGGGCGGCATGTGCCATTTCATGGCGTTGCTTGCGAGGGTAGCCCCGATAGAGCAGTGGCAGTTCCACATTCTCCAGCGCGGAGGTGCGGGCAAGGAGATTGAAGCCCTGAAAAATGAATCCGAGGGCATGGCGGCGGATGAGCGAGCGCTGGTCTTTGTTGAGGTTTTCCACCGCGATGCCTTTGAAGCGATAGGAGCCGGAGTCCGGGCTATCGAGACATCCCAACAGGTTCATGAGCGTGGATTTGCCCGATCCGCTGGGGCCCATGATGGCGACGAACTCCCCCTGATGAATGGTCAGATCCACCCCGCACAAGGCTTGATAGGCCGCATCTCCGGTGCCGTAGGTCTTGGTCAGGCCGTGGAGTTCGATAAGGGGCTCCCCCATCATTCGGTTTTCTTGGGTTTGATGCTTACGATGACCGGTGTGTCCGCTGTGATTTCCGTATTGCTGATTTCGGTTTGGCGTCCGTCGGTGATGCCGGTATCGACCCTGACTTCGACAGGCTCCCCGTCACGCAGGATCCAGACGTGAGGCTCCGAGCTTCTGGAGCCTGCCTTGGGTGCGGGGGTGCCATACCACCGGCGTGGGCCGCTACTTGTCAGGCTCTCGACGAGCGTGCGCTCGTCGGTGTCCGGCTTGTCGACCCATGAGGCGAGCGCAGGATCGAAACGCAGGGCGGCGTTGGCAACCACGAGAATGTCCGGTTTATCCACGATGGCGATGTCCACGGTGGCGGTCATGCCGGGACGGAGCGAGAGATCCTCGTTGGCAACCTCCAGTTCGGTGCTGTACAGCACGACTCCGGTGGAAGCGGCGCCGGTATTCGCGCCGGCACCATTGCCGCCGGAAGACGCCTGGTTGTTCGCCGATCCGAAAGCGACCTTTTTCACCTTCGCGGTGTATGAACGACCGGGCCAGGCGTCCACGCTGAAGGTCGCGGTCTGACCGGCTTCCACCCGGCTGATGTCCGCTTCCGAAACAGAGACGAGGAGTTCCATTTTCCTCAGATCCTCCGCAATGGTGAACAGGTTGGGCGCGGTGAAAGAGGCGGCCACGGTCTGGCCCACTTCAACGCTACGGGACAAGACGATGCCATCGACGGGAGACACGATCGTGGCCACCTGCAAGTCACGCTCGAAGGATTTCACCTCCGCTTCCGCGCCGGTGACCGAGGCGCGGGCGCTCTCCAAATCGGCCTCCGCGCGGGCGACGGCAGCGCGGGAGGTATCCATGGCGGCGCGCGAGGGGGTCTTGCCGCCGCTGATCTCAAGAAGCTCCTCCTGCCGGGCGAGCGACGCCTCGTTTTCCGTTAGGGTGGCCTGGGTTTGTTTGACTTTTGCTTTGGCGGCCAACAGGGCCGCACGGCTGCGCTCGGTTTGTTGGTTGAGTTTGGTGGTATCGAGCTTGGCCAGCGGTTGGTTTTTTCTCACCGTGTCATTGGTGTCCACATACACCTCGCTGACGGTGCCGGAGAGTTCCGAACCGATGACAACCTGATTGGTGGGCGTGAGATTTCCCGCAGCGGTGACGAGGAGTGAAATGCGTCCCCTTTTTACGGTAGCGGTGACATACTCGGGGATATCCGCAACGCCCTTGCTCCGGCCAAGCCAGAACCAGACGGCTGCTCCCGCCAGCGCGATGCCAATGACCAGCCATTTGTGGATGGGGCGCGACGCCCCGCTGCGGACGATATCCGCCAATTCTTCATTGGATTTCAATTGTGACATAAACGGTTCAGGATTCGGGCGACCAACCGCCACCGAGGGCTTTGTAAAGCTGGATGAATGCGATGGTGCGGCTGGCGCGGACGGTTAAGAGACTTTCCTCGAGGCCGAGCAGGGTGCTTTGCGAATCGAGCACGGTGAGGATGTCGGCGACACCTGCCTCATATTGCTGCTGGGCAAGCGTCGCCGCCTCGCGGGCGGCGCCGGTCGCCTTCTCAAGAATTGCCAATCGTTCTGTCGTGCGGTTGCAGGCAATCAAGGAATCCTCGACCTCGGAAAGAGCCGTAAGAACCGTCGAACGGTAGCCATTCCATGCCTGTTCCTCGGCAGCGTCCTGCGCGTCGATGTTCGAGCGGATGCGCCCGGCGTTGAAGATCGGGCTGGTGATCCCGGCTGCAATGCCCGCGCTGGTGCTTTGCGGATCAAAGACCTTTCCGGAGCCCAGTGTGTTCAGTCCCAGCGAGCCTGTTAGATTGAGCGACGGATAAAGCTCGGCTTTGGCGGCGCGGGTGAGGGCGGCAGCTGCAAGGAGCTGGTAGCCGGAGATGCGCACATCCGGGCGTTTGCGGATCGTGTCTGCCGGGATGCCGATGGCGAGGCTGGTTGCGGGATAGGGGATTGATTTTTGCCCGGAGGAAAGCAGGCCGTCCAGTGTTCCGGGTGGCTGGCCTGCGAGCAGGGCAATGAGATTGCGCGACTGTGCAATCGACTGTTGCCGGGAAGGCACGGCGGCGCGCACCTGTTCCAGGCTGCTGATGGCTTGGTTGGATTCGAGTGAGTCGGTTACCCCGGATTGGGTGCGCCACGTGGCGAGCTTCGATGTCTCCTCACGGGTCGTGACGGTGCGTTGGAGCACGCCGAGCGCCGCTTCATTTGCGCGCAGATTGGTGTAGGCGATCGCGATTTCCGACGCGAGCGAGGCCTGCGCCGAGTGGAAATCTTCCTGGGCGGCTCCGTATTGGGCGCTGGCGGCTTCGACCCTGCTGCGGTTTTTCCCGAAGAGATCAATTTCCCACGAGGCATCAAGCCCGGCGGAGGACGAGGTGGTATCGGTGCCGCTGCCGCCTAGGGTTTCGGAGGAGATCGCGCTCACCGAGCCGGCTCCGCCAAGCGAAGGAAAAAGCAAGGATGCCTCGGCGTTGCGGCGAGCGCGTGCCTCCCTGACGCGAGCGGAGGCCGAGGCGAGGTCAGGATTGTTGCGTAAGCCATCAGCGATGATCCGCGAGAGCGTGGGATCTTCGAAGCGGCCCCACCAGCGGGTGAGGTCTCCGGAAGGCGCGGCGACTGGGAATTTTGCCGCATTTTTCCAATCTGCGGGAAGCGGTGCGCTGCTGCCGGTGAAGCCGGAAGGAAGGCTGCAACCGGCTCCCAGAACGGCAGCAAAGGCGCAGGGGAAAAGGTGCCTGGTAGGAATTTGCTTTGGGTGGAATGCTCTTGATACAGCCATTGGCCTGCACCGGAGGGCGAGGAAAAGGGGGCGGCGTCCCTTCATCGCGAGACCGGTTGCGGATTGTTTTTCGGTTCCCATCGCCCGGCGCAAAGCCGCTTCCCGGCGATGCCGGTGAGGATCTGGCAGGTGGCGCGTGTTCGGGGTGCGGTATGGTTGTCTCCGCGGCGATTGAAAAAGGTTATGGCACCCGCACCCACGATGAACATGGCCTCGGCGACGGCGGGAGTGGATGGGTCGGTCATGGCTTTTGATGGTTGGTTCAGAAATGCGCTGCCCGGTCAGGTAACGGGCTTTGACCCGAAGTTCTAGCGGGAAATAGGCGGCTGATGAATTAAATATTTTCAGATTTTCGCAAGGGCGGCTTCTTTTCCCGTTTGGATTGGCAAGCGGTCTTCCGAATGGGTGGTGTCCTTCCTCCGGACACCACGCGAGTCACCATAGCATATGGCATATCTTTCGATAGACCCGCCCTTTGCACCGGATGAGGCTGCCTTGTGCGGGAAATCCCGGTTCCCCGCGTGAATCGCCGGAAACCGGGGGAATGGGTGGTAACCCGTCATAGGGAGTAGGGAGTAGGGAGTAGGGAGTAGGGAGTAGGGCATGTAGCAATCAGGTATTCGCCGGTTCCACGCCTGCGGATTCAACAATCGGCAAAAAA
>JBIPND010000352.1:0-4448 GCA_044374015.1 Luteolibacter sp.
GGAGCTGATCGCGGCCTCGCCGGTGAAGATGACCATCGTGCAGATCCCGTTCTTCGCTTCGGCGAATGCGGACGATGTGGCGGAGATGATCGACGGGCTCAAGGCGCTGGAGCTGGACGTGCATTTCATCATCATGGTGGCGGCGGCGAATCCGATGAACCCGGCCGACGAGGATGCCGTGGTCTCGCAACTGGTCAGCGCGCTGAAGGCGGCGATCGCCCACGGCATCCGCAACGTTTCCTCGACCTCGATCGAGGAATGGATGAACGCCACCGAAGTCCGCCTCGACGGCGCGGATTTCGAAGCGGCGATCCAACAGAACATCAAGGTCCACCTGCGCGTCTATCAGGAAGCCGGGATCGAGGGGTCCTGCGTCGAAAACTGGCACATCGAGTTTTTGCGGCCGGGGGAATTCAAGACCTTCACCAGCCTGGACCGGGCGTGGGCGTTTGTCAGCGCGGCGAACAAGGCGCTGGGGAAAAAGTTTTTCAAACTGCTGGTGGACGCGTCGCATTGCGGCGATTCCGGGCTCTCGATCGCGGAAAACCAAAAGCTCATCGCCGACATCTCAGCGGCGGGCGAGTTCGGCGTGTTCCATGCCTCGGCCAAAACGACGCGCGGTTGCCTGTCCACCGACGACGGTTGGATCGGCGCGCTGCTCGCGGCGGCGGCGAAGGGTGGCGATCTGAAATTTGTGTTTGTCGAGGTCTTCCATCACGAGGACGCGGCGCTGGAATTGCTCCGCAAGATGGACCCCGGGCATGGCATCGATACGCGCGACGGGCGCAGCTATGTGGAGGTCACGGCGGATGGACTGGGCGATGTCGCCCGCCGCCTGAACAACCTCGCCAAACGCGGAATCCTCAACGCCTGAACCACGATGGCCCCCGTCCACGGCGAAGCATCATTCCGCCTAACCGGTCCGGAAGTGGACCTCCACGTCACCGCGCGCGCCGGGCATTTGGCACCGGTGGTGTTCCATCTATCAGGCCGTGAGGTCTCGCCGTATGCGCTGGCGCCATGGGAGCCCGCGGAGTTTCCCGACGTGCCGCCCCTGCTCTCGGTCCTGCGCGGGGATTTCCTGTGCCTGCCCTTCGGCGGCCAGGCGGAAGGGCCGCCGCACGGCGAGGTGGCGAATTTCCCGTGGAGTCTGGCCGCGGCGGGTGAACGCGAACTCCGTCTAACCATGGATGCCACCGACACCGGCGCGCACGTCGAAAAAATCCTGAGCACGCGGCCCGGCCAGCATGCGGTTTTCACCGAACATCGGATTTCCAATCTGGAGGGGAATTTCAATTATGGCAACCATCCGATCCTCGATCTATCAGCTCTGCCCGAAGGCAGCGGGCGGGTCTCGGTGAGTCCGTTCCGCTGGGCCTCGGTATTTCCGGGACCCTTTTCAAATCCCGCCGCAGGCGAAACCCAGGCGCTCGCGGAGGGCGCGCGTTTCACCGATCTGCGGGAGGTGCCGCTCGCTGCGGGTGGCACGACCGATCTCACGCGCTATCCCGCCCGACGCGGCAACGACGATTTGGTGATGATGGTCAACGAGCCGGCCACGGCGGAACAACCGTTCGCCTGGTCGGCGGTGGTGTTGGATGGATACGTGTGGTTTTCTTTGAAGAACCCCGCGGATTTCCCGGCCACCCTGTTCTGGCTTTCCAACGGCGGGCGGACGGCCGCCCCTTGGAACGGGCGGCATCTCGGCCGGATCGGCGTCGAGGAGGTCTGCTCGTATTTCGCCAACGGCGTGGATCTCTCGCGGCAGGACCTGCTGGCGACCGAGGGAATCCCCACCACGCGGCATTTCAAACGCGACCAGGTCGTCTCGCTGAAAACCCTCCAAGCCGCCGCCAGCGTGGGCCCGGGCTTCGGCGCGGTTTCCCAAATCCTCCCGGCAGGCGATGATGCAGTCACCCTCATCGGCGAGTCCGGCGAGAAGTGGAGCGTCCCGATTCAATGGAAATTCTTGTTTTAAACCGCCACCACTGGTCGATTTTTGTTCCAACAACTGAAGCCTTGCCACGCTCCGCAGCGCTTGAAACTCTTTCTGCGATAGATCAAATCACGTTCCACGTATCCACCGAACCGAAAAACTCATGAGCCTTCCCCAAACCACCGCCGACCTGTCCACCACCTCCACGAATCTCAAAGCCCTGAATCCGGACGCTTCTGCAACAGTTGCTTACAAGAATTAACAATCTTCGCTCTCAACTCTCAACCACCAACCCCTTCATGAAACTTCACAACGCCATGTGGCCCGGTCTCGTCGGCAAAGAACCCGGCACCGACCACCCTCCCATCTCGCTCGAACACATGCTCGAACTCACCGTCGCCGCCGAGGTGGACGGCCGCAAGTTCGACGGCATCGACTACTTCCTGTTCCACCCGCACACCGACCCCGACGCCTCGGAATCCGACATCCGGAAAATCGCCGACCTCATCGCCAGCCACAATCTCAAGGTCGGCTCGCTGGTCGCCCCGATCTGGCCCGGCACCGTCGGCGACGCCGCCATGGGGGATGCTGAAGCCCGCGCGAAATTCGTGCTCGCCGTTGAGAAAGCCTGCCGCATTGCCAAGATTTTCAATGAGCATGGCGTCCGCGAATACGGCGTCATCCGCATTGACTCCGCCAGCTCTGTTAGCGATTGGTCCAAGGACCCTGCCGGAAATACCAAACTCATCGCCGAGACCTTCCGCGAAGCCGGAAAAGTCGCCGAGCAACACGGCGAACGCCTCGCCGCCGAAGGTGAAATCTGCTGGGGCGGCATGCACTCGTGGAAGGCCATGCTCGACACCCTCGAAGCGACCGGCATGCCGAAAACCGTCGGCTTCCAGGCCGACCTCGCCCACACCTATCTCTATCTGTTGGGCTACAACGCGCCCGAAGCCGCATTGCTCAAGGAAGGTTACAGCGAAGATGAATTCTGGGCTGCCTACAAAACAATGACTGATGCGCTGCGCCCCTGGACCATCGATTTCCACGTCGCCCAAAACGACGGATCGGTTCACGGCACCGGTTCCCATGACAAAACCGGCCGCCATTGCCAAGCCAACGACCCCAACGGCAAACTCGACATCGCCAAGTGCTCCACCTTCTGGCTCAAGGACGCCGCCGCTCGTGGCATCAAGCACATCTGCTGGGATGGCTGCATGTTCCCCAACGAAGTGCTCGAAAAAGCCGAAACCTGGGAACACATCCTCAAGGCCATGGTCGAAGTCGAGGAAGCGCTGTGATGCAACCCCAACTTTCACAACCCGCCGCCCACCCAGGGGTTGGCGGGTTTTTTATTGGGTGGACGCTTGAGCGCGCGATCATGTCTTGTAGTGGCATAAAATGTTCTTATGAACACTCTTTGTGCCGTCCATTTACCAACCCCGCCGTCCCCGCGCCTCGCCCCTCTGGCAACTCGTCCGCCACGGCTGGGACGAATTCCTCGCCAGCTACGAAAGCAAATACCGCCAATCCCTCGGCCCGCTCCACCCCGCAGCCACTGCCACCGTCGAATCCTTCCTCCGCTGCGGCGATCTCGCCTCCGGCTTCACGCGATTCCAATGCCCCGACTGCGGCCACGAACGCCTCCTCGCCTTCACCTGCAAGGGCCGCCACTTCTGTCCCTCCTGCCATCAACGCCGCGTCCGCTCCACCAGCGACTGGATCGCCACAGCCGTCTGCCACGAAGTCCCCCACCGCCAATTTGTCTTCACCATCCCCCGCGTCCTGCGCGGCATCTTCCGCAAACGCCGCCAGCTCCTAACCCATCTCTTCCACACCGCCACCGAAACCCTCCGCGACGCCTTCCGCACTCGCCTCGATCTCCCCGACGGCCGCATCGGAGCCATCGCCGCCGTCCACACCTTCGGCGATTACTTGATCTTCCACACCCACCTCCATGTCCTCGCTGCCAACGGCCTCTTCACCCCCGATGGCCATTTCCACTGCATGCCCGCCGAAGACCTCGACCCCGCCATCGAACTCTTCCGCCACCGCTTCCTCCACGCCCTGCGCGAAGCCAAACTCATCAGCCCCGGCAAACTCGCCGACCTGCTCTCCTGGAAACATTCCGGCTTCCACATCCACGACGGCGGCGAGAAACCCGTCGCCGCCCACGACAGCGCCGGCCGCAAACGCCTCGCCGAGTATCTCCTCCGCCATCCCTTCTCCCTCCAGAAAATCACCTGGAACGCCAGCACCCAGACCGTCATCTATCGCTCCAAACGCCACTACAACACCAAGCGCAACTTCGAGATATTCAAAGCCCCCGACTTCATCGCCGCCGCGCTGCTTCACCTCCCGCCCAAAGGCCAGCAAACCGTTCGCTACTACGGCACCTACTCCAACAAAACCCGCGGCCAAACCCCGCTCATCCCCGACCGCATCATCCGACTACCCAAACCCGAGCCTCTGCCCGAAAAACCGCCGCCCGCTCAGATCCTCCTCATCCCCG
>JBIPND010000353.1:0-4447 GCA_044374015.1 Luteolibacter sp.
GGTGCGCTGCCGGGCAGTCACCACCCGCCACAGCGATCATCGGATGGTGGTCGCCGATTTGATCTCGGATTTGATCGCCGCACCGTGATTCCTGTTTTTTTCGCATGTCCGGCCCGGGAATTTTCTTTTAGCGTTTGCCCATGAGCGATTCGATTGCCGCGCTGACCGCGCAGATTCAGACTTTTGTTGATGCCCGGGAGTGGCGGAAATTTCACAATGCCAAGGATCTATCCGTGGCGATCGCGGCGGAAGCGGGTGAGCTGATGCAGCATTTTGTGTGGCAGCAGGAGGACCAGATCGCGCAGCGCGTCGAGAGCCGGCGGGATGAAATCGCCTCGGAAATCGCCGATGTCGCGATTCTGTTATTCGAGCTGGCGGACAATCTCGGGATGAAACTCGGCGATGTGATGGAAGCGAAAATCGCCAACAACGACATCCGCTATCCGGTGGAGAAGTCCCGCGGCAACAATCTGAAATACTCCGAACTGTGAGCGACGAAACCCCACGCCCGCCGCGGCGCAAGCGCTACAGCGGGAAAAACCCCCGCCGCTTCGAAGACAAATACAAAGAACACGACCCGCAACGCTACGGCGAGACGGTGGCCAAGGTGATCGCTTCCGGGAAAACCCCGGCCGGCTCGCACATCCCGATTCTGGTGAATGAATGCCTTGAGGCGCTCGCTCTAACACCGGGTGCGTCCGGCGTCGATGCGACGATTGGTTACGGCGGCCACGCGTTGAGGATCTTGGAGAAAATTTCGCCGGGCGGGAAACTGATCGGCCTCGACGTCGATCCGTTGGAGCTGCCCAAAGCCGAGGAGCGCCTCCGGGCCGCGGGCTATGGCGGGAAGGATTTCGAGGTTGTTAGGTCAAACTACGCCGGCATCGGCAAAGCCCTCGCAGAACGCGGGATCGTCGGCGTGGATTTCGTGTTCGCGGACCTCGGTTGTTCGTCGATGCAGTTGGATGATCCGTCGCGCGGCTTCAGTTTCAAGACCGCCGGTCCGCTGGACATGCGGATGAACCCGCACCGCGGACTTTCCGCCGCCGAGTGGTTGGAAAAAACCAACGCCGTGAAATTGGCCGCCGTGCTGCATGCCAATGCGGACGAACCCCGCGCGGAATCGCTCGCGGAGGCGCTGGCCGGCCGCCGGTTTTCGCACACCCAGGCGCTGGTGCAGGCGATCCGCGAGTCCGCCCGCATCAGCGACGAGGACGAGATGGACCTCACCGTGCGGCGGGTTTTTCAAGCGCTGCGGATCGCGGTGAACGAGGAATTTGTCGCGCTGGATGCCTTTCTCCGGGTGCTTCCCGAGTGTTTGAAATCCGGCGGGCGGGCGGCGATTCTCAGCTTCCACTCCGGCGAGGACCGGCGGGTGAAACAGGCGATGAAGGAAGGAATCCGCAGCGGCGTTTACTCGGAAATGAGCGAAGGCGTGATCATGGCCGGCCCCGAGGAGCGTCGGATGAATCCCCGCAGCAGCTCCGCGAAACTCCGCTGGGTCACCCGCGCCTGATGCCGCGGGCTCTGCCTCCAACAGAAAAAACAACCACCGATGAACAGGATCCACGCAGATGAAAAGAGGGATGGTTCAAATCGCTCTCATCCTCGTGAAACCTCTCTATTTTCCGGGTTTTCCGAGTATTCCGTGGTTTGCCATCTTCCCCTTTAGGGCTCATTTGCCAAGTCACTTCATCTCGATCATAGTCATCTTCATCTGCGTCGATCCTGTTCATCTGCGGTTCAAATTCTTCCGAGTGGATGTTTGAAAAATCAAAGATTCGTAAGATTCGTCGGATGCGTGGTGCCAAAATCTTCCAATACCCCGCACAGACCCATCCAAACATTCGCGGTCCGTTTTTTCAGCTATCGCAAGACGCTCTCGGCCTCCTTCACCCATTCGCCGCCGCGGTAAATCTCGCTTTCCAGCAGGATCGCGGGGGTGATGGCCAGCGGCTCGCCGGTCGGGGCGGAGATCCGGATTTCCACTGTCGTGCTGCCGCGGTCCGGGCGGGCGGGGACGAGGGCGCAGGCGATGCCGGATGGACCGCAACCATGGAAATCCCCGCGACCGTTGAAATCACCGTCGCCGTCGGCGTCCACCGCGAGCAGTTCCTGGCTGGCGGCGGCGTAGTATTCGAAGCGCAAGGGCACCGGCGAACGCAGGCGGAAGGGGATGCCAGGTTCCGCACCGGGTGGCAGAGCCAACTCGTGGAACAGCGAAATCGAACGAAACGGGCTGGTCTCCAACAGGCTGGCGTCGAGCACGACGCGGCCGACTGTATCCGCCTTCCAGCGCAGGTCCCAGCTCGAGCTTTTGGTTTCCTTGCCGACGGAACGCCAGTCCACGCGGACCTTTGCTCCGGCAATATCCGCAGCCGGGGCCATGAGCAGTTCGAGCTCGGCTTCGCCGCCGCCGGGGATGGTGAGTGGAATTTCCAAAGCGGTTTGCGGGTTTCCTGCGGTGAAATTGGCGCTGCCGGAGGCGTTCGAGCTGGCCCCGGGACCGCGGATCTGCCACTGGCCCGCGACGCCGGTGGAGCCCGGGTTGGAGACGATGAAGCGCGTCCGGGCGGTGGTGCCGGGCGCGGCGACGCTGACGACTTCGAGCGGCTGGACCCGGAGGCTTTGTCCGGCAGTCGCGGTCACGGCGGGGGAAATTTTGTCCAACTGGAGAATCCGGCTTTCCTGGTCCGGCGCGAGCAACAGGCGGCGGTATTCCGGCAGACCCGCGGCGAGGTTGCGGGCGAGTTCCAGTGCGGTCTTGGCGGCGGCGGTTTGTCCCAGTTTCGCCAGGGCGATGGCGCGCAGGGTCTCGGCGTGGACGCGGCGGGAAGACGGCATTTCGGGGTGGTGGTCGCGGAGTAATTCCTCGAGTTCGGCCAAGGTCGCTTGCGCGCCCTCGCGGTCTCCGGAGCTGAGGCGGGCGTCGAACAGCGAGGAAAGCAGCGCGGCCTGGTGCAGAACCAAACCGAACGAGCGCTTCAGTCTCAAGGCCTCCTGAAACATCGCGATGGCCTCGCTGGGGCGGTCTTGCCGCAGCAGGTAAGCGCCGTATTCCGCGTAAAGGCTCGGCTCCCCGCGCTTGTTGCCCTGCGCGCGCATCCGCGTGAGCACGGAAACGAACTCCGCGTCCAGTTGGCCCTCGCCCGCATTGGTACGGCTGACCAGGCTGTCGCGATCCGCATAGGCGCTTTCGAGAAATTGACCCAGATCCTCCCGTTTCCGCGCCTCGTCGCGGAGGGCATCAATGGCTTGCTGCGAGTGCTTGAGGTCGAGTTCCATTTTCGCCAGCAGCCGCATCGCGCCGCTGCCCGGGGACTTCGCCAGGATCCCGGCGGCGAGTTCGCGCGCTTGGGCGAGAATTTCGGGGGTCGGGCCGTCCCACTGCGAGAGGTTGCGGAGCAGATTGATGCGCAGGGTGAGTCCGCTGGTGCGCTGGGTGTCTTTCTCCGCAGCACCGAGCAACGATTGCTGGGCCTCGATGGCCTCCAGATCGTAGCCGAGGAAATCGAGCAAATCCGCGCGGCGGGCGAGCAGCTTGAAGGCGTAAAAGCGCTCGGACATGGGGAATTCCGGCCAAGCGTCGCCCATCGCTGCGGCGGCTTCGTCCAGCAAGGCGCGGGCTTCCAGGCTGCGTCCGGCAAAATCCAGGATATCCGCCTCGCGCTCGAGCAGCCGCCAGCCGAGCGATTTGAGTTTCGCCGGCAGCCCCGCGACTTCCTCCACGGTGATCGAGCGGCCGTCGGCGTTCGCCCCCACCTGGCGGCCGCGCAGGTTTTCCGCAGCCGCGCGGTTCGCCTGCCATGCCGCGCCGATCCGGCCTTCCGCCAATAACCCACGTTCGAGGTGGCCGAAAAGTTCGGTCCGCCGCAGCGCATCGCCATCGGCGTGCTCGTAGCCCATCGGCCCCAGCGCGGTGATGACCTCCCGCGCGAATTTTCCCGCGCCGACGGAATCGCCGCGCTCGTGCATCCAGAAGCAGGCGCTGTTGCCTGCGGCGGTCGCGTAATCCGCGTTGCCCGCCTCCACCGCCATGCGGAAACTGCGTTGCATGCCCTGCAAGGCGGCTTCCGGGTCTTGCCCCTTGAGCTTCCGCGCCCCGTAGAATTCGCTCTGGTAGGACGGCTGCGCCTCCGCCGCGGCTATTGCGAGGACTAACGAAAACAGCCGGAAGGTGCATTTCATGCGGCAAACCTCGCAGGCTTTCCGGAGAAGATCAAGAGCCGGGTAGGGTTCCACCGCCGGGGGAACCGGCGAAAGGACCGACAACGGAACCGCCCGGGCACCGACGTTCCGGCTGTTCCGGGCTGCGCGTTGGCAGCTCTTTCACCAGCGGCCCCGGCGGTGCCGCCCTACCCGGGTAGGGTTCCACCGCCGGGGGAACCGGCGAAAGGACCGACAACGGAACCGCCCGGGCACCGACGTTCCGGCTGTTCCGGGCTGC
>JBIPND010000026.1:0-13178 GCA_044374015.1 Luteolibacter sp.
CGGCCTCGGTCCGGACTCCCAGGAAATCGCCACCCTCGTCAGCGGTGCCCAGACCGGGCTCACCCCACAACAACTCCCCTCTGTTTTCGCACATCTGCTCGGGGCCAACTTGACGGATAGCATCCGCCCAAGGCCACACCTCTCAACCTCAAAATCAGGGTTATCGCTTCGATGACCGGCCACCTTTTCAAGGAAATCTACCAACTGCTGACCGGAAAGCAGAAGTCGAGCAAACGAACCTCCGTCAACGAGTGCTTGATCAAGCCCGAATGGAGCCCGCCCTTCACCCAGCCCGTCAATCCGGGTCCACCCATCAACCATGCGCCCAGTCCGCTATATTCTTGATCTCCCTTGGTGGGTAGGACTCGCCATTTTCATGGGAGGAAACTGGGTGACCGGCCACTCCTACATCCTCGGTGTGCCCATCTGCTTGTTCGGTGCTTGGACCTTCTCAAAACTCCTGAAGCCCAACGACGACCCCGAACCGTTTCCAGCCATCGTTGGATTCCCTCTGTTTTTCCTCGTGATGCTGATTCCGAGCCAGTTCGCCTTCAAAGGCGGTTGGTTCAGTTGGATGAACGGCATCAGTGAAAATGTGCTCTACGGCACCCGCGCCGCTCTCGGCATCTTCACCGGCTTTATTGCCTTCCAGGGAGTGCGGAAGTGAGCCAACCCCATATCCATCAATGACTGATAATTCCGATACTGCGACTTTGCTCAATTTTATGCGTTTCCCCATAAACCGGACGCAGGAGATTTTCGAACTGTTTTCTGAAGTGCAAGGTGCGCGGTATTATGGTTCCGGACGGCAACGCGTCATTTACATCGAGGGCTCACGACCGTCAGCTTCCGGGCGTTGTTTGCTAGTCGCCCATGCCGCTAACCGAAAGTGTCGCTGAGGAAGATCACACGTTCAGCACCGCAGTTCTTCACGTCCCGGAGGACCGCTTCGAGTGCAGGAAGGTTGGAATGAATATCGGAGAGGATGGCGATATGATTCATGATTACATGTGGTGGTTGGGTAGTGTTTGAACTTTCAAGATTTCAGGGAAAGTTTGAACTGACTCCCGGGCGGGTGTGCTTGGACACCTCAGGCAAAATCCGGGTTGGTTTGTGAACCAACCCGGATTGAAGACCTATTCAGACGCGGCAGTCCAAGCGGGCAAACGGAGGAACGGACAGCTGGAATCCAGACGGATGCCGGGCATGCATTACCGCCCGGTCACGCAGATCTGGACCTGGAATTTGCTTTCTTGTGGTCCGCAAATGCTTTGAAGGCCGCACGGTCCTGAATGCATGTGAGGAATTGAGACGCAGTCAAGTTGCCGGAATCGATCACCTCCTTGACCATCAAAGGAACAAAGTGCTGCATGTGGCTTGCGGAACTCCAGATCTTGCGATCGGAGAGGCGGCTCAGAATGGCCTGAACCTTTTCCTTCGAAAGATGGGCAGCAGCAATCTCACGGATGAATCCAAGCGCATATTGCTCGACGGATGAGCCATTATTCCCCTGCGGAACGTAGCCCATGTCTTTCACCTGGATTCGCAGCGCTGCGTAAGCTCGGTTGATATGAGGACAAATTCTGAGAAATCGTGTCGGAGGCCTGCCTGCGGTGTTTGTTTTCATGAGGGCATTGTATCCGGGGACGAACGCTTCTCCAAACTGACCAAGGTCTGTTGTGTCATAACCAAGCAGAGACCTCACCTCGACACCATCGGATGACTCCCCGACTTCGGATGCGGGTGGACCGCCGACGTTGTGATCGTCGGATTGGAAAATCCCCAGCCTTGCCACTTTTCTCCCGGCACCCGCCATTGGCCTCCCTCCTTTTTGGCAACCGCAACGCCATCCGGCCCGAGGATCGCCTGTTTTTCATCATCAAACCGCAGCCACTCGAACGGTCCGAACTTCAACCAGCCCTCGCAACTGAGCCAGAGATAGACGCTGGGTGCTGGTTTAGTGTGCTCTTCCTGTATCCGGTGCTCTATCATCTGCCGTCGTAACTTTTTCAACTCTTCATGCACTCGGGCAGAATCGACTTCGCAAAATACAACCCGATCATCGCCCGATTGGAATGATCCGAGAGCGTGAAAATCCGGCACTTGCCCCGCGAGCATCCGCTTATGGAACAACAGTTCTTTTGGCCATCTGGCTTCTCCTAGGCTCTGGTGGTAGCCTTCGTCGATGAACAGCCAGCGGGTTTCGAACAAGGACAGAAGTGGGATCAGAAAGTCATGACGCATTCTGCCGCCGCCAAAACCAGCGCCGTCCCGCACCCACACCAAGTGGCTCAGTGGGATATGCTGCCGCAGAAGAAAACTCCGGATCAGGTTGACGTTCTCGACGCAGAAATAGATCACATCGACCTCCACCGTGCCGATGGTCTCATTTGTGATCGAGAGCCTGAGGTAGAACACCCGTCCTGTCATTTCAGTAGGCGGCAATGAGGTGTAAGCCGGACTCGGACGTTGCTGGAAATCCATTCTCTGCGGTTTAATCTCCGTATGGGCGAGCAAGCGGATCTCCACCTTCTTGTCACGATGAATCAGCTTGGTTTCCATCCATTCCGTCAAATGATCGCCTCGGAAATCAGAAAGGATCCACAAATCCGGAACTGAGTAAGTCGAATGCTCTAATAACTCGGCTCCCGGTCGCGGGACAGCACCGTTTTTATCCACAAGCCCCAACTCGGCCATCCCGGAAAGCTGTTGATAGATGACCGGGCGAAAATCCGAACCCGCCGAGGGATAGTAGCAGATGCGGCCTTCGCTCTTTCCAAAGCGGTCGAGGAAGTCTGACCATATCTCCGTATTCTCAGCCTTGAAACCCTTCTTGAAGGTGCGCTGCACTTCCTTGGCGTCTGATGTTTCCGAATCCGGCGAGGGGTTCACAGCGTTCTCCCCTCAGTCTCCGTGTATCCCGTTTCCGGGCAATCCTGCGGCCCGACGCCGAGCCAGCAGGCAAGGCAGTAGCGTTGATACCCCCGGCGATAGTCGTCTGGAGGATCCATGTAGGAGCTGGCGGCATCATCGACCACGTAGGGGCGGCCGCAGGTCTCGCAGAGGTGTCGGGTAGAGGAGGTATCCATGTTCCAAAAATGTCAGAATCCTTCGGATGCGTCAAAGCCCTAAATTTGAAAACGCGGCTAGCGGATTTTCTTATGACACAACTCAAACACGGCGACTTGCTGAACACAGTCGGTCGCGGCAGAATCCGGTCATGGCAAATCAATGGAAAGACATGATGGCGATTGGGCCGGCGGGAGAACGTGCAAACAGAATCTTCCTCGACGCAAAGCAGGTGATGAAGGCCGGAGGCGTCATTGCCGCAACAGCGGAGAACATTCCTGGTCTGGACAAGTCCGTGATTGTGGATCGATGGCTGAAATATCTGATTTTTGCCATGGCGATGGATCAAACTGAAATCGCCGATACCGCAGCGATCCTGAACAAAGCAGAAGCGATTTTGACAGGCCTTGGTCAAACTTGGAAGGATACTGACAAGCTATTCAGGCAGACAATCGTGCATCTTGTTAGCAAGAATCAGGACTACGTCCAATCTGAGCAATTTAAGAATGACATTTTGGATCACGGTAAAATCCTTCTGTTTATGAAGAAACATCGTGTTACCGAAGAAACTTACAGCAAAGACACGGCACGTGGTCGCGAAAAACAGGTTGGTCTCAGTGGAATCGAAATCGATCGGATCGTATCCACGGCAAAACCGCTTCTTACGAAGATCCAAAGGAAGCAATACTATGAGAAAAAGAAGAAGGATTTTGCCGCGTTTGATCCTTTCTCGTCCTCGCCAAAGGAAGTCGATCTTCACGCCCGATTCCCCGACTACAACCCGTGCATCCTCGTTGAGATCCTCGATACCTCAGAAAAACTGAAAGCGTTCGAGGAATGGCATGACAAGATCCACCTCAAGTCAAAGGACTGAGAAGGCGATCACGCTTGCTGAGTATTCAGGAGGTTGCCGATCCCGAGACCGTCCGCCGTTTTCTTAAGGAGAATGGATTCATCGAATGATCCACCGCTTTTAGAAGTTGATCATTCTTGCCAGTTCAGCCGCTCCTTCATCACTTCAAGAAACGGTGAGGGTGCTCCTGAATAGATCAGGACAACTCCATCACGTGCCCTTGTCATTGCAACGTAGAGTCGCAGTGCGTCGCGCCAAGCTTCATCTTTCGCTCTGCCGGGTATTGGCAGACATTTCTTGCCGCAGCCGACGATGATCACGGTTGAGAACTCGAAGCCCTTGACATCCGCCATTGTTCCGACGGTCAACGTGTCCTGATGCCGGACGTAGTCACCCGTAAGGCGGTCGGCCTTCACGGGAAAGTCATTGGGTCTTGCTGCGAGGATTTTATCAATAGAATGGCCTCCCTCATCTAACGCAGTGACGATACACACAGACCAAGGCACCTGGCCGTCTGCGGTCAGAATCTGCCGAGCTTCCTCCCAGGCCCGATTGACTTCCTGACCCTCCCCGCATTTCACCACCTGCGGCGGCGCTGTTTCTCGAACAGCCAACTCAGGGTCGAGAAATTCGATCTCTTCGCGGCATTTTTCAGCCTGTTGTCCATAGTGTTTGGCCAGCAATGAAGCGGCCTCAAGGATGTTGCGGCTGTTGCGGTAGTTTTTACGAATTTTTCTACGAGTGGTGTCCTGGGTGGCCAGGCCGGCAGCATTGAGATTGAGATTCTTGACAAGAACCCGCTGCACCGTGTCGCCGCAAAGGAACAGCGCGTCGGGTTGATCAATTGGCACCAATCTTCGAAGCAAGCTGAGATCACGGGTCGAGAGATCTTGGAACTCATCGACCAGCAGGCTTCTGAAGCGGAACTCGTCTGGTAAGGAACCGAAACTCGGCAGGTGGGGCAGAAGCGCGAGTGTGAGGGAGAGTTCGTCAAGAACTCCGCCCGCCAACATCTCCTCTTCAAACATCATGAGAAGCTCCAATGTGTGTTTCCTGATTTCTGTTGGAAATGGAATCGCCCTCCCTTGCCTCTCCAGCGCCTTCGTCGGCAATTGGAGGCCACGGCTATCCAATCCGAGATAGAGTTCGGAGCGTTGGGCGGTGGGAACCGCGCTCCGGATCAGGCTGAACTCCTCCCGCACGTAAAGACGACTGTCCGCCCAATCGTCATGCTTGTGGAGTTGGGTGCGAACATAAGTGAAATGGGTCTTGGCGTCCTCGCGTTCCAGAAAGATTTCCCAAGCGTCCTCCACGGTTTCTTTGTTTCGTTCGTCCATTTCGCGAGCATAGGACTCCGGTTTCACCTGAGAGATTACTTTTCTGAAATGCTCCTTGTCCTTGCGATCAGCGGCGAGTTGCTTCAGGTTTTCAAGTTCCGCCTCTGGTCCGAAATGGTCCACCAGACGCTTGAAGTAATCGTAAAATGCCATCACTTTAATATTGGCCCTTTCACTTGGCTCACAAAGTTCGGTGAGGAGATTGTCCAGCAGGCGCACAAGGCTTCGATTCAGGGTGATCACCCCAATTTTTTCTCCAGGGTTTTCCCTGGCGAGGTGCCGGGCACGATGTAGGAGCACACAGGTCTTTCCACTTCCAGAAACGCCGGTGAGAATGGTCGGTTTGGTGAATTTTGCGTGCGCGATTGCCTTTTGCTCGGGGTGAGGGAAAAGCATCCAATCCTGAAAATTCGACGGAGAGAACAGTTTCTGCAGTTCGAAGGGAGACAGTCCGGTCAGCACGACGAGTTCCTCGGAGTTGGTGACATCATGGACCGAAGCTTTTTCAGCCTCTGGAATTTCGGATACCGGTTGCGCTTCTATTCCGTGAATCTCAATACGAGCAGCAGCCTGATCGAGTTTTCCCTCCCGAATCAAACACAGGACGTCACAGACCAGGTTTCCTAGTTCCAGATCGATTTGGGTGCATTCCTCAACTAGCTCAATAATCTCATGATCCACTGTATCGTCATCCACTGCAGCCATTAACTTCGCTAGCGACTTGCTGGAGATTAGAGCCAGCATTTTTTCACTTCCTTTTATTCGCGACAGATAAGGTGGATTAGCTTCCGGCATCGTGTCGAGCGCTCGTGGCGGAACATCGCGGGATTCATCGCCTGTCGAAACAATGGTCACAGTGACCCTTCTGGTGTTTGGATTGCAAACGATCTCAAGGCCCTTGTGTCGCTTCAACCAACGGTCCACCTCATTGTGATCGCCCACAAATAGAAGATAAATGAAGTGATTGGAATGGACCGTCACAAGCCGATGCGCTTGGTTGCTCAAACCGTATTTGACGCATGATTTGATGCGGCTTTCACCATTGTTGGTGATCTTGTTGGACTCGTCATGTCCCTGCTGGAGACTGCCAATTATCCGGCAGGCCTCGTCATGCGCCCGTTGGTGTGCGCCACCCCTTGTTCGTAGGAAGGTCATGGCTTTTCGGAATTCCTTGGTGTTAACCCAGACAATTTCAGGGATCGTGCTCATATGGTGTGAATCGGGATAATTTTAAATCAGACATTGCAACGTCGCCAGGACCCATGCCGCAGCAGGTGTCACGAGATCATCGATGGCGAAGCTGACGGCGGGGACATTGCGATTCCTGTTGGTTTCGCTGGCGATTTCCTCCCTGGTGCCAATGGCCGTAGCACCGATGGACTTGAGGGTGGATGCCACGTTGAGGCCTGTGATTTTGTCGAGCTCCGCGAGCGTTTTGACGTTGCGGGTTGCCCGCCCGCCGCCTGGACGGACTGCGCAACGTAGGTCCATGATGAGTTCACCGTCATCCAGTTGGCGAATTCCGATGCGGACCCTGCGGACGATGTCGTCCCACTTGTCCAGTGAAGCGAGGCGGCTTTCACAGAAGACCTGACCGAATTCTTTCGAGTTGCCCGGTTCGTCTATCAGGACGACATGAATGACAAACTCCAAGCCGCCAGGACCTTCCACACGCCAAGGGACTGCGGTAGCCTCGATCTCTTCGCCATCGAAACTGGCGACCTTGCTTGGCGGGAGCTCACCAGGGCCGATCAACCGAAACGCTCCGATTTCATGAACGGCTGCGTTCTCGAAGCCGTGCGGAATCGGGCTTGGTGCGGCAGGTGGCGAAGCAGCAACCTCCCGGATCACCTCGCGCACCACTTCGACCGGAACATGGACAATCTCCGGTGGAGGTGTGAAATCTGCCGCCAACCGCCGTAGCGCATCGTTTCTTGCCGCTTCGGCGGTATTCAGAACCGATGGATCCGCCTTCAGTTCCTTGAGCACACGGATGATCGTGTCGAAGTGTCGGAATGCATCGGCGGGTGCTATCCCGCTGCCGTCCGCTGCATGGTGGGCCATCGCGTTCCGTAGGTCGGCTAGTTCCCTGAGATGAGTGCGAACTTCGTTTGGCAGTGAGGCCGTGTAGGAAAGCTCCGCCCAGTTCCTCTCGAAAACCCGGAGAAGGGCGGCGAGGTCTAGTCCGCCAAGACGGGAGATGCCGCGTAGCCTCACCTGACCTTGCTGGGCATAGGTGAGTTGCTGGAGAACGTGAGTTTGCCACCAGTTTTCGCCACCGATTCCGGAAAGCTGACTTTCGAGAAAAAGCACCAGAGTTGCGCCTGTTACCTGAAGTTGGTGTTTAATTGAATCAATCATAAAGAAGCGCGTCACATTGAGGCTGGTGCAAGTTGGAAGATTTCTTTGGGAATCTTAGATGCAGCAACTACACGCACGGTGGGTCTTCTTAATTGGTAATTCGCCATAACAACTTCGCGAGTGCCGTCCCAAAACCAAACCTTGTGCTGGTCAGATCTATCTGTGAAATATGGCCCCGCATTCACTTGGAGAATTTTCCCATAACCATAGTTCTTGTCATCAATCCAGTCTCCAGTTTTTACCACAACTCCATCTTTAATCCTAAAAAAATCAGGAACATTGGTTTTGCCTTTAGGTAGAGGATTTGAGCACCCTTCTTTCCGATCGATGCTTAATCGCTCACTTCGAATTGCAAATACCACAGGAGCAAAAGTAAGTGAGTCCGGAATGTCTGGAATGGCCTCTTTGTCAGGATTCAAGTTTTCAGGCTGTGTTTCGGATTCCTTGTAAATAAGGGCTCTCTTTATAGTTGCGGATTTATCTGGCAACTCATCCGAGGTCGCCGGCCCTATCTCCTCGTCATTCATTTTAGCACCCTTGCCAATGGAAGTCGCCGCTGATTGCATCTTCTTAGATGTCGAAGGATTAGGGTTGGGGATAGAAGTTTCAGATTTCATTTTCCGAAGATGCCAAGAGCGACCGACCGCGGTGACCTGAAGCTCGCGGTTCGAAAGCGTTTTCGAAATCCAGCCTTTCTCTAGCATCATAGCTTTTGCCTCTTTCAATTCGGGATACTTCATTGAAAGAATCCGGTTCACATGTTTGCTAGCATCCTGGGCAAGTGCGTATCCACCGTTGGCCACGAGATAGTCAATTAGATGGTAACAGCGTTGAACGCATTTTGTTGTCCGTTGGGCTACCACTTGTTTAGCCACGGTCCTTTGACTACCTGTGGATGACCCGGAAGTTATTCGATCTCGGGTTTTTGTGACGGATGAAAAAATACGTCGGCTGACGATTTCCTTCGCCTTAGGACTGCTGGAATCCCTCAACTGCTCCAAGCTCTTCCACTTGTCCGTGAGGTTCTCTACCTCATCGTGAAAATTCATCAGCAATGTGGCGAAATCAATGACCTCTCGGGCAGTATCGTAGTCTGCTTCCTGCATCGCCTTCGCGCCCTCTTGGTTGAGGCGTTGTTTCTCTTCGCCCAAGGTTTCCATGAGTAAATCAAGCGCGGCAATTACATCGGTCTGCGCTTCCTCGTCCAATTCGGCTAACGAGGTGACCTCCTTGTTTCTTTTTAAGATTTTTGCTTTGGGATTGGGGCCATTCATACTCTTGCGGGGTAGGTTTTCAGCAACAGCTTTATACACGCCGAATCCAGTCCTGGCCGTCTTTTTCGATGCTGCCGGCGCGGAGGAGGCCGTTGATGAGGGAGCGGGCGGTTTCGGTGATGACGGGGCCCGTGCGGCGGAAGCCTAGCCAGCGGGCGAAGTGGCGGATGGCTTCGTCACGCTCCAACCAGATCCGGCCGTTTTGATTGATGACGGCGAGGAATTGAGTTTTGAGGAAGGTGCGTTCCCATTGGTCGATGGGTGTGCGGTCGATGTGGAGTTGGCCGCGTTCTTCCTGAAGGATGCCTCGGCGCTTGGCGGTGCGGATAGCGTTGGTGAGTGTCACGGTGATGGCCTCTCCAACGCGCTTGTAGCCGAGGGCATGGGCCCAGTGTTGGATGAGCGTTTCACGGTCAGAGGAGCCATTCTTGGACATGACATCGCGTAGCACGGCCATCAGTTCGTTTTTGTCATCGGTTGGGACGCGCTGGGTTGGCTCTGTCTTCGCTGCGGTGGGCGTTTTGGCGGCCTTATGCGCCGCCTTGGCTTTTTTTGCGGGTGCCAGCTCTCCCTCCATTCCGAAAAGTTCGTTGGGGATCCAGGCGGCGGCGGGGGCGGCCTTTGGTGATTCGGGTTTCTTTGGAGCTGCTAGCGGCAGAGTGGTCGTCTCGGTGGGATCAGGCTCACCGCTGCCTGCGGTTTGAAACGCACCCGGCCAGCCGCCGTGGGTATTGATCACTTCGTCGATCTCGGCCATGAGGCGGATGGTTTCGCTGAGGGAGATGACGATCTTGTGGTAGTGGGCGATGTCTTCGTCGGTCAGGGTGCGGCCTTTGCGGTCCTTGAGCCATTTCTGGCAGACTTGGTAGCCGCCGATGTGGAAGTTCCAGACGGCTTCGGGGACGCCGCGGAATCCGCTGCTGCCGGGGGCTTGGGGTGCGTCTCTTTTCTTGGCCGGGGCATCGATCCAGACCGTGTTGTTAGACCAGCCAATGCGGGTGACCTCCTTGGACCTGCCGATGAATTCGGTGATGGGCTGGTCGAGCTTGGGCGATTCCAGCAGGTGCAGGGCGGTGAGTTCGCCGCCGAGCCGGGCCAGCGCACGGAACAGCTCTAGGTTCCCGGTCAACGGCAGGCGCGGGAAATCGATCTTCAGAAACTCCGCGTAGCGGCTCCGGTAGCCGGGACTGTGAAACACCGCGTAGGCGTAGTGGAAGATGTCTTCGGGCGTCAGGCCGGCGGGCAGGCCGTGAGAACCTTGTTGAGAAACAGACAAGGTCTCAGCGACCTTCTTCAAAAACATCGGCGTGAAATTCAGCGCGCGTTGTCCCGACAGTTTAAGACCTTCGCTGTCGTCCACCAAGTAGAGAGGAAACACACAGGATTGTGTGGTGGACTCCGCGACTTTGACCTCCGTGGGGAGCCTCGTGCAAAGGAAGTGGTCCATCTTGCCCGACTTGTTCGTTCTTGCCGAAAGAAGACCGAGATTCTCGCCCGGCAGCATGTGTTGCATCACCTCGTAGGCCGGTCGGCTCGTGAATCCACGTTTGTAGTAAAGCCACCGAGTGTCGAAAGGGCGGTATAGGCAACGAGTGATGTCGGCTTCTGCGAACCTCGTCCGACGGGCAAGCTCCACAACATCATAGCTTGATGATGGCCTGACATTGAAGCGTTCGACAAACTCGTCGTTGTATTTCCCCGAAAACAACAGCGTCATTCTTTCAACCAAGTCGCTCTTGATGGAATCCATACAGAGTTCATCCCGGTCTGTTTTTATCCCGCTTCCGTAACTGACAAAAGCCTCTGCCAAACCGGGCCAACGCACGTATTCGTCGCGAATCACCGCGTCCTGCGGAACCAAGAGGAAAAATGGCGCGCACGGACCTAACTGATTCCAACTGGATGAACGGACACTCGACTGAGAAAGGACGCGATATTTCTCGGCACGCGGCCCCCACACCTCGGTAAACCATGATTCAGGCGTTTCCGTGGGACTTGCCTCTTTCGTGCCAAGCGTGATTGCGACACCTTGCTGGATGTCGAAAACATTTTCGTCTGTGCCTGCGGCAACGTCTTGGTCCTTCTGCCGCAAATTGCCGTGTAGGTCATACACGCGAAGGCCGGAGAAGCTCCGCATCAGTGCGTGCCTCATTCCCCGGAACGTCGGATTTTTTAGAAACCCATGGTTTGTGATGAATCCCCAAACGCCTACTCGGCTAGCATCAATACACCACTGGCTGAACGCGACGAATTTGACGTAGTCATCGTCAAGTGTGTGTTTCTTTTCATTCAAGCCTTCCTTGTAACGCTCAATCAATGAGAGCGCCCACACCCCCCGGTTTTGAGTGCTCACTGAATATGGCGGGTTGCCGATGACGACGGTGAAGCGCTTGTGCCGTTTAATTTCGTTCACCGCTTCAGCTTCGTGGGCGAGGGCGTCGAAGCCGATGAGCGGGAGCTGTTTCACCCACGGTTCGAGGGCGTTGGTGAGGTAGATGCGGGCGCGTTCCTCGGTGCCAAAGCGGTAGCCGGTCTCAGCGAGCTTGAGGCCGATTTTCATGTGGGCGATGGCGTAGGGGGCCATCATCAACTCAAAGGCGTGGAGGCGGGGGAGGAGGCATATTGGAACGTAATCGTTCCAATATGCCTCAAAGGATGAAGGTTGAGGGATGAAGTATGAAAAAGAAGGCAGACCCGCGCGGTTTGTTTTCCACGTTTCCTTGAGGTGCTTGTAAATCACGTCGATGACTTCGACGAGAAAGGTGGCGGTGCCGGTGGCGGGGTCGAGGATTTGGACAAAAGGTTCGTCCGGGGAGATGGTGCGCTTTTCGCCTGGCTCGTCGGTGAGCGGCGGGAGTTTTAGCTCGGAGTGCTTTTTCAGCATCTCTCCCCAAGTGGTGGTGTCGGCGAGACCGTCGGCGAGGCCGAACTCGGTTTGGAGGAGTTCGTGGACGCTGCGGACGATGTAGGAGACGACGGGCTGCGGGGTGTAGAAGACGCCGCGCTGGATTCTCAGGGCTTTGTTGTAGGCGTTGAGGAAGTGCTCGTAGAAGTGGATGACGGGATCATCGCCACGGGTCTTGTTGCCGAAGTCGCGCAGGATGGCGGGAAGGTCGGTTTCCTCACCGCGCAGGAGTTCCACCACGTCTTGGACGCCGAGTTCGTCGAAGTCGATGCCGCCCTTGCGACCGCCGGCATGGAGGAAGGTCTGGAGCATCTCCTTGAGGAAGGGATTGGTGACGGGCACCATGTCGGAAATGTTGCTGGCGACGAGGGCGGTGCCCTTGCGGCCCTCTGACATTTCCGTGCGGGAAATGGCCGCGGTGAGCAGGCCGTAGGTGATGGTCTGGGCGTAGGTATCAGCAAATCCTTCCTCGGTGAGGTCGTGGATGAGGTGGGTCTTGAAGGCTTGGTGGAGTTTGCGCAGCGGGCCTTTGTCGGACTCGCGGTCGATGAGGGTTTGGGCGGCATCGCGGATGCGCTTGGCAAGCACGGCCATGGCCTCGGCGAGCATGTCGGCGGTGTTGATGACGTGGCCGATGCGGTGGCGGAAGACGCCGGACCAGCGGGCGCGCCAGGCGTCGAGCGATTCCTTGCCATCCGGCCAATGGAGTTTTTCCCGGAGGGTGTTGGCGAGGTGATCGAGCTTGAGCGCGGTATCGCCGCCGTCCCAGCCAAGCACGCGGAGGGTGGGCATGTCGCCCTCTTCCTGGTGGAAGTGGGCGAAGGAGATTTCGCGGCCATCGTCCTCCGCACCGAAGGCGGAGATGAAGAGCAGGTCCTCGGAATTCCAGGCGGCGCGGTGGGCCTGGTTGGCCGATGCGCGTTTTTTCACCACGAGGTGGGAAAGGATGCGGCGGAGGACGACGACGGGGAGTTTCTTGCGGTCGAACTCGATGAAGAAGATGCCCCAGGGCTGCTTGGAATCGAGCGGGCGGAGCTGGCGGATGGCTTTGACCTTGGCGGCGTCGGCGGGCTTGAGGCCGAGTTCGTCCGGTTCGTAGTCGAAGGTGAGGTCCTCGATTTCGTAGCCTTCGAGCGGCCAGCCGAGTTCGTCCTCCAGATAGCGGACGAGTTGTTTGAAGGTGTGGATGGAGTGGAGAGGCATGGGAGTAGAAGCTGAAACGCTGAAAAGCTTAAATGCTGAAATGGAGAGGAGATGAAGAGGAGATGGAAATGGAGATGGAAATGGAGATGGAAATGGAGATGGAGATGGAAATGGAGATCAGGGGGCGATGAGCGTGGGGTGCTTGTCCCGCAGCCACTGGAGGACGTGGGTGCGGA
>JBIPND010000027.1:0-13158 GCA_044374015.1 Luteolibacter sp.
CCGTCGCTGATGCAATCGACGTCGACCTCGGTGGCGTTGTCGAGGAAGCGGTCGACGAGCACCGGGCGTTCGGGCGAGGCGATGACGGCCTCGCGCATGTAGCGGGTGAGTTCAGTGTCGCAATAAACGATCATCATGCCGCGGCCGCCGAGCACGAAGGACGGGCGGACGAGCACCGGGTAGCCGATGCGGTTGGCGATGACGATGGCTTCGGCTTCGTTGGTGGCGGTGCCGGCTTCGGCTTGCTTGAGGTTGAGCTTGTCGAGCAGGGCGGAGAAGAATTTCCGGTCTTCGGCTTGTTCGATGGATTTCGGCGAGGTGCCGATGATGGGGACGCCGTGGCGCTCGAGGTCGGCGGCGAGGTTGAGCGGGGTTTGGCCGCCGAACTGGACGATGACGCCGTAAGGTTGTTCCTGGTCGCAGATGTTGAGCACGTCTTCGAGGGTGAGGGGCTCGAAGAAGAGTTTGTCGGAGGTGTCGTAGTCGGTGGAGACGGTCTCGGGGTTCGAGTTGACCATGATGGTTTCGTAACCGAGTTCCTTGAGGGCGAAGGCGGCGTGGACGCAGCAGTAGTCGAACTCGATGCCCTGGCCGATGCGGTTGGGTCCGCCGCCGAGGATGATGATTTTCTTTTTGTCCGACTGGCGGGCTTCGTTTTCGTCGCCGTAGGTCGAGTAGAAATACGGGGTGTAGGCTTCGAACTCGGCGGCGCAGGTATCGACGAGGCGATAGGTGGGGATGATGCCGTGGGCTTTGCGCTTGGCGCGGATTTCGTCCTCGGTCGTTCCCCACGCAAGGGCGATCTGGCGGTCGGAAAAGCCGAGTTTTTTGAGGCGGCGTAGGACAGGCGTCTCGCCTGTTTGGGACAGCGGGCGTCCCGCCTGTTGTGAGGAAGAGGGAGGACAGGCGAGACGCCCGTTTTCCGATACAGGCGGGACGGCTGTGCCACCTCCGTAAACCGGCTGCGCCAAGGCCAGCAGCATCCCCAGTTCATATTTCTCCGCAGGCATGTTCCCAGGGTTCCGCGAGATATAACCGCGGCAGTCCAAGAGATTCTCCCAGTCGCGGACGATGCGATCATAACTTTCCTCCATCCAGATCGTTCCGCTGCGGTTCAGCGCTTTGCCAAACGCATGGGCGGTGAAGGATTTCCAGGAATGAAGGATCTCGCTGAGCTCGTGGCCAGGCAATGGCTTCACCAGCACATGCACATGGTTCGGCATGACGACGAAGGAATCGAGGATGTAGCGCTGACCGTCAAAATGACGGAGGGCGTTGGAAACCAGCGTTCTCAGCTCGGGGCGTTCCAGCAGGCACTCACCATGTCCGGCATCGAGCCAACTTTCCGGGCCTTCACGGAAGCGGAGTTCGTATTCCCGAAGAGTCTTGTGATCCCAAGGAAGGGGATGGTGCTCGCGCCAGGTGGCGAGTTCGTCCGTCCATGCCCGGAGCTGGCTTTCCGGGATGGAGTCACCGAGGCGGAAGGTCACGAAGTAAGTGCAGCCGTCCTGCTGCCAATGCGGGAGATTGCGCCGGGGTTTTACCGTCGGGGCGTCGGGGGAGAAGGGAAGGAAGGTGGACGGGGCGAGGTTGGATGGGTTTTTGGACTGGAGGACAGGCGTCTCGCCTGTTTGGGACAGCGGGAATGTGGGAGAGGGGGAACAGGCGGGACGCCCGTTTTCCGAGACAGGCGGGACGCCTGTGCTACGCATGGCCATGCCTTCGTCGGCGATTTGTTTGAGGTGGCCGAGGAACCAGGGGTCGATCTGGGTGGCGTCGAAAACTTCTTCGATGGTCCAGCCGTTGACGAACGCGGTTTGCAGCCAGAAAATGCGTTCGGCATTGGGGATCTGGAGCTTGCGGGTGATTTCGTCCTTGGTGGGGTTTTGCGGGTCCTTGCTGTCGAAGCCGAAGCCCCAGCGGCCGGTCTCGAGCGAGCGCAGGCATTTCTGCATCGACTCCTTGAAGGTGCGGCCGATGGACATCGCCTCGCCGACGGATTTCATCGACGTGGTGAGGACGGGATTCGCGGTGGGGAATTTTTCGAAGGTGAACCGCGGGATCTTGGTGACCACGTAGTCGATGGTCGGCTCGAACGAGGCTGGGGTTTCGCGGGTGATGTCGTTCGGCAGTTCGTCGAGGGTGTAGCCGACGGCGAGCTTGGCGGCGATTTTCGCGATCGGGAAACCGGTGGCTTTCGAGGCGAGCGCGGAGCTGCGGGAAACCCGCGGGTTCATCTCGATGACAATCATCCGGCCGGTTTTCGGGCAGGTGGCAAACTGGATGTTGGAGCCGCCGGTTTCGACGCCGATCTCGCGGATGACCGCGAACGAGGCGTCGCGCATGATCTGGTATTCGCGGTCGGTGAGGGTCTGGATCGGCGCGACGGTGATCGAGTCGCCGGTGTGGACGCCCATCGGGTCGAGGTTTTCGATGGAGCAGATGACCACGCAGTTGTCGGCGCAATCGCGCATGACTTCCATTTCGAACTCTTTCCAGCCGAGCAGGGATTCGTCGATGAGGACTTCGGAAACGGGGGAGAGGTCGAGGCCGCGGGTGATGATTTCCTCAAATTCCTCGCGGTTGTAAGCGATCCCGCCGCCTTGGCCGCCGAGGGTGAAGGCGGGCCGGATGATCAGCGGGAAGGTGCCGATTTCTTCGGCGACTTTTTTCGCCTCTTCCATGGTGTGGGCGATGCCGGAGCGTGGCATGTCGAGGCCGATGCGGATCATCGCCTCTTTAAAAAGCTGGCGGTCTTCGCCCATGTCGATGGCGGCGGCCTTGGCGCCGATCATTTTCACGCCGTGTTTGGCGAGGGCGCCGGATTTGAAAAGCGACATCGAGGTGTTGAGCGCCGTCTGACCGCCGAGGGTGGGGAGCAGGGCGTCGGGTTTCTCGCGGATGATGATTTTTTCGACCACTTCCGGCGTGATCGGCTCGATGTAGGTGCGGTGGGCGAACTCCGGATCGGTCATGATCGTGGCCGGGTTCGAATTCACCAGGATCACTTCGTAGCCCTCTTCTTTCAATGCCTTGCACGCTTGGACGCCGGAGTAGTCGAACTCGCAGCCTTGGCCGATGACGATGGGGCCGGAGCCGATGACGAGGATTTTGCGGATCGAGGTGTCTTTGGGCATGATGTGAGCAGGTTCGGGAAGGCCGCCGAGCGGCTAAATTTGGAGGTGTGTGGCAGGGATCACCGGGCTTGTAAAGGGTGGGATGCGGGAAGATCCGGTGAGCGCAAATCCTTGGAGAAATTTCCGCACGGTCGGAGGAATCTTGGGTCCCAACGGGACTGGCTTCGGGCTTTGACGTCTCCCCCGCATGAGGCGTCCCTTCAGGACGCACGGATTCCCAGTGATTCCGACCCGGCACTGCGTGCCGGGCTTGGATGATCTGTCCCGTTGGGACGCAGAGCATCCGCCGGGCTTTGATGATCCATCCCGTTGGGACGAGGAGCAAAAAAGATAGGTATAAAGATCAGGGCGCGAGGCAGCGGAACCCGTGCGGAAAAATGATTCCGCCCCTCCGGACCCGAAGGGGCGGCGGCTGGCTTTTCACCACAGGTAGCGCCCGTCAAAATTCCAGATACCCGCCGGCTAAAGCCGGCGCTCGGTTAGAAGCGGAAAATCCCGGCTCAGCGCTGGCTGACGGATGGGCCGAGGATTTCCCGCATCACCAAGGCGCGGCGGAGTTCGCCATTATTGCGGAGGCGGGCCCGCAGGCTGACCGGGGCGGTGATGACGGCCGACTTGGCGGTGGATTTCGAGGCGGCGACGCGGGCCCGCGTGGCCGAGGCACCGCCGGTGGTGGTGGCCTTGGTTTCGCGGATTTGGCGGAGGCGCTCGGCGAGGTCCTGTTGGTGCTTGAGCGTGGCGGCGGCCTCCTTGGAAGCTTCGAAGGCGGCCATCGGCAAGGCCGGCGGCACGGCGGGGCGGGTCAGCGGTGGAGGAGTGGCGGGTTCCGGCTGTAGCTCCCATTCGTAGTCCTCGGGATCGCCGGGTTCGTTTTCCTGCTCTGCTTCCTCCTCGCGCTTGGCGTTTTTCGCATCGAGCCGGCTCTTCATCCAGGACCCGAGGGCCAGGAGCACGAGGAAGACGATTTGAAAATTTTCAGAAATCCAGTCCATCGGGAACGGGTGTTAGGTTGGCTCAGGCTCCCTCGGACTTGGAGATGCTGCTGCGCATTTCGGTGTCGGATTTGACGTTTTCCATTTTGTAATAGTCCATCACGCCGAGACGGCCGCTGCGGAAGGCTTCGGCGATGGCGAGCGGGATCTGGGCCTCGGCCTCGACGACTTTGGCTTTCATTTCCGCAACGCGGGCGACCATTTCCTGTTCGAGGGCGACGGCGGCGGCGCGGCGGATTTCGGCCTGGGCTTGGGCCATGTTTTTGTTGGCTTCGGCTTGGGCTTCCTGGAGTTGCGCGCCGACGTTCTCGCCGACATCGACGTCCGCGATGTCGATCGAGAGGATTTCGAAAGCGGTGCCGACGTCGAGGCCGCGGTGGAGCACGACTTTGGAAATGCTGTCCGGTGATTCGAGCACGGTTTTGTAGGATTCTGCGGAACCGATGGTGGTGACGATGCCCTCGCCGACGCGGGCGATGATGGTCTCTTCTTTGGCACCACCGACGAAGCGGTCGAGGTTGGTGCGGACGGTGACGCGGGCGCGGACTTTCACCTGGATGCCGTCCTTGGCGACGCCGTCAATGGTGGTGCGGCCGGAGGCGGGATTCGGGCAGTCGATGACTTTGGGATCGACGGAAGTGCGGACGGCCTCGACCACGCTTTTTCCGGAACCCTTGGTGGCGAGATCGATGGCGCAGGCGCGGTTCCAATCGAGTTCGATGCCGGCTTTGCGGGCGGCGATGAGCGCTTGGATGGTCGGGATGACGTTGCCGCCGGCGAGGAAATGCGCCTCGATGTCATCGATTGGAATTTCGATGCCGGCCTTCTTCGCCGTGATCCGCGCATCGACCACCATGCCGTAGGGCACTTGGCGGAGGCGCATGGCGATGAGTTCGGTGAAGCCGACGTAGGCGCCCGCCAGCCAGGCCCGGAGCCAGACGCTGAAAAAGGAGAGCATGATGCCGAAAATCAGCAATCCGAGGATGGCAACGACGATAAGGATGATGGTGGGGATGTCGATCATGGTGGTATTAGTTGGCTTTGGCTGGAGAAACGATGAGTCGGAAATTATCGGCACCGACGATTTCGAGGGCGGCACCGATCGGCACTTGGCCGGATTGGCAGAACGCTTCGTATCGGCGGCCGTCCACGCGGACGTAGCCGCTGGGGGAGAGCATGGTGAGGGCCTCGGCGGATTTCCCGATCAGTTCGCGGGCCTCGGTCCCGACGGATACGCTGACGGAGGTGATTTCCTTAGTGAGGAAGGCGCGTTTGCCGAGTCTGGTTTTGGGGAGCCAGTAGAATTCGAGAAAAAGTGCGACCCCGCCAATCGCGAAGGCCACCACCACCGCGATCGTCCCGCCGCCGCTGCCGAACTCGAAGTAAGCCAGCACGCACCCGGCAAACATCATCACCCCGCCGATGGTCCCCAAAATCGCACCCGGGATGATCACTTCCACCGCGATGAGCAGGATTCCGATCGAAAAGAGCAGTACAATCAACGTCATGATAAAATTTCCACGGTTAGGCCGAATTCTCCGAGTCCGGTGACCACCACCGGGGTGCCGGCATCGGCGAAACCCATGGCCAGCTGCGCTTCGTATCGCCGGCCGGCGACTTCCACCTGGCCACTGGGAAACAAAGACGTCAGCGCGACGCCATTTTGGCCGATCAAAGTTGTAGCCTTGGGCTCGTCGGTCCCGCCGCCGGTAAGCGCACGGAGTCCGTCCGGCTCGCCGCCGACCGCGGATTCCAAGACCATCGCGCCCCACAAACCGCCGCGTGGGAGGAATTTCAGAATCCCGAGAAACATCAGCAGCGCCAGCACCAAGCCGATCATCACATTGGCCAGCGGCTTGACGAACACCCCGCCGTCGAGGGTCAGCGGCTCGCTCGGCCAGAGGTCCGCCATCGACCACACCAGCGAGCCCAAAATCAACACGGCACCGATCATCGCGAGGATCATTCCCGGCAGGAAAAACAAATCCACCAGCACCAGGATCACTCCGATCATGAAAAACAGGACCGGCTCATGTCCGGAAAGTCCGGCGGCGTATTGGGCGAAAAAAACCAAGCCCAGCAGCAACACCCCGGAGAAGCCGAAAATCCCGAAGCCCGGCGTTTTAAATTCCACGAACAAGCACAACATCCCCGCCGCCAGCAGGAACGGCGTCACGCTGGTGAGGTATTGCGCGAGTTTTTCAGACCAAGTGACTTCCAAGCGGACCACCGAATAATTGCCCGCGCCGTGCAGTTGGTCCAACAAGGCGTCCATATCCTCCGCGATGCCCGCCCCGAGCAGCGGCTGCGGTGGATCGCCGTAAAGTTTGATGGCTTCCGTGGCGGTGAGGGAAAGCAATTCGCCCTTCGGTTTGATCACCTCGTCACCGATTTTGAACTCGTAGTCCATGTCGATCATCGCGGAAATCACTTCGCCGCGGTAGCCTTTGCCTTCGGAAATCGAGCGGACGCGGGCCTTGAGGTAGCTGACGATTTTGCCACGCATCGTTTCGTCGATTTCGCCGCCCGTCGCCATAACCGGGGCGGCCGCGCCGATCACGCCGCCGGGTGCGAAGTAGATATCATCCGTTCCGGCGGAAATGAGCGCACCGGCGGAAATCGCCTCGCGGTTGATGTAAGTGACGGTTTTTCCGGGAAATTTTTCCAGCGCCTTGAGCATTTCAAAGGTCACGTCCAGCGCTCCGCCGGGGGTTTCCATGTCGAGCACGATGGTGTCCACCTTTTGTTCGATGGCCTCCTTCAAACCGCGGCGGAGGATGTAAAGTTCGGGCGTCGCAATCTGCTCGCGCACCGGAATCACCACCACTTTGGCGGTTTTTTTCTCCACGACAGCATCCTCCGCACGCAAGAACCCGGTGGGCACCAGCGCGAGAGCGACCGCGAAAAAAAACGCCGTTACAGATCCCATCACGTGAGTAAGATGCTTGGTGAACCGCCAACGCGCAAGCACCCTCGCTCCGAAGTTCCGGGAAATTTTCCATCCCGGCCAGGGACGGGGCCCATCGTTCGGCATCGACCGAGCGGCCGATGGAGGCCGCGTTGCCTTTCGGCAAGGCTGAGGGTTGAATTGCTGGCGACCTCGTTTATCTTCCAAAAATTTACTTTGTATCCACAACAAACCTTTTGTAAGAGATCCGCGAAGTCCTTTTTGGAGGATTGCCGACACCCTCAAACGGGGGATGTTCATCGCAGTCCCCTGTAGTGTAAAAACGTCGATTGCCCGCTCCTGGAGCGGTCGATCTCCAAACCCAAAAAACCAACCTCATGAAACCCCGCATTTTTCACCCCCGCCGTAGTCGCGGCTTCGCCTTGATCGTCACCCTGTCCCTGATGATTCTGCTCACGGTGATCGCCGTGGGCCTGCTGTCCCTCTCCACCATCAGTCTCCGCTCGAGTACGAGCTCTGCGGCGCAGCAGCAGGCCCAGGCGAATGCCCGCCTCGCCCTGATGCTGGCCATCGGGGACCTGCAAAAACATACCGGTCCCGACCAACGGGTCACCACGCTGGCGGATCAGCGTCCGAAGAGTGCGGATGGCAAGGAAACCGCCGCCGCCGAAGGCAATCGCCACTGGACCGGAGTTTATCGTTCCTGGCCAGCCACCGCAACGACTCGACCGACCCCCGAATTCTTGTCATGGCTGATTTCGGGAAACCCGGTCGATGCGGTGAAGGCCAATCTTCCCGACTCCGCCACAACCGCCGCCGATTCGGTGGAATTGGTTGGAACCGGCACCCTCGGCACCGCCACCACCACCTCCAAGGTCAGGGCGCCCGCCATCAAGATCACACAAAAAGGCAAACTGGCGAGACTGGCCTGGTGGGTCGGGGATCAAGGTATGAAAGCCGCCGTTTCCACCTCGCTCGCCGCTACGAGCACCTCCTCTGGAGCCATCCGCGCCGGACTTCAAGCCGCACCGCGCAATGCCGTGGAGCTCGCAGCCGCCGGAACGGTGAAACCCTTCGCTGCCATCGATCCTACCGACCCCCGGCTGGGTAAAATCGCCAGTTGGCAAAACGCAGGGTTTCTCGCCAGCGATCCCAGGGCTCCGCAGCCGTTGTTCCACGACCTCGCACCGTCCTCGACCGGCCTGCTGACCAATGTCGCCGCCGGTGGTTTCCGCAAGGATCTCTCCCTGCGCCTCGAACGGCAGGCGAACGGCACCGGTGCCAACGCCCCGCCCGACCCGACCACCACCGCACTCTACACCGTCGGCGGCGAACCCGGCATCAACCTCAACGAACTGTGGGTTTACTACAATGCCTACAAGGACATCAAACGCTCCGGCACTTACAAATTCACCACCAGCGGCCAGCTGGCCAGCTCGACACCTCATTTGCTGGTGGAGTCGTCGCCAGCCGCATGCGCGAATGACTTCGAGTTCTTCCTCAAGCAGCCAACGGTCATCAGCTATCAGATGATTCTCTCGTTGCAAGCGTTTGCAGTGAGCGTTGGCGGAGCTTCGGTCAACCGCCTGCACCTGGTCGCGGACCCAGTGCTCACGCTCTGGAACCCACTCGATATCCCGGTGGTCATTCCCCAGACTTCCTTCATCACTGTCAAATACTGGCAGGTTCCCTATAGCGTTAATGTGAAGGTGAACGGAGTGGCTGTCTTCAACGAGGTGCCAATGGCCGCTTCGCTGAGCGGCCAATTGGCAACCGACAAGACCGATAGAGATCAGAACTACATGTCGATCCAACTTGGGACCAGCCAAGCGGAGCAAATCGTGCTCAAACCTGGGGAAGTGGTGAAATTCTCACAAAGCGGCGGAGTGGTGAGAACCGACGGACTGGGATCGACTAAAAACTCGCTGATTGCCAAGAAGGGTTTCAACTACAACGGCGGATTCGCAATTCCCCTCAAGGATCTGGCAGGCAAGACCATCGACCTCAAAACGAGTCCGGTTAACGACGAGGTTACCTACGAAGTCTTCGCCAACAAGTTCACGGCCGGCAAGACCAGCTCCAGCGGTAATTCGGTGTCAGGAGCAAACGCCCATAGCCGGCATTTCTCGATCACGCATCACGAGGTCTATGTGGGGCGCGACCGCGGCACATTCCCCAACGAATCCCTCGGCTATGGCAACATGGCCATCGACTGGGACTTCGGCAACCGTCGCCTCAAACAGGGAGAAACCCGCGGTGACAAACAAGCGGGCACCAAGCCGCGCACAGAACGTATCTATGCCAACAATTTCCAGGAATTTTTCCGGCCAGTTGCCAGTCAGAACACCCGCCCGCTCAGTGCCAGCGCCCTGCTTGCCAACAAAGCACCTTTCATGCTGCTGACCTACGACGCCAAGACCGACCTTGGCTCCGAAAGCGCCACGCGCAGCTTGACGCGCTTCAATCCCAAGGCCCACCACGTCGATTGCTACGAACTGACTCCCGCGGAACGGGACCGCATGCCCTATGAATTCCGGGTAGAGCCCATGGTGAGCTGGGTCAATCGCAGCCTCGACCTCAGCCCCGACGGCTCCGGCTTCTTCGGCGGTGGGATGAATGGCCAGACCGGCACCAACCTGGTGACCACCCATTCGCTGCCACGGGAACCGCTCGTCTCTCTGGCAGCCTTCCAGCACTCCTTCGCCAACGGCTTCGTCCACCAGAAGCCCACCGTCGGCTACGCAGCCGTCAACGCCCGCGAGCCGATGCTGCCGCAGATTTCCCACGCCATCGGCAACTCGATGGCACCGGCCATGCTCGCACCCGACAAGACCGAGGGAACCTTCAAGGGCAACCGCCCCGTCGCCGACCATTCCTACCTCGCCAACCGCGCCCTGTGGGACGATTATCTGCTCTCCGGCGTCGCTCCCCAGCCGCTTGCCACCTTCGGCAAGCTGCGCGACCAGAAGACGGTGGCCACCGAGTTCTTCACTAAGGATCCCGCGCTTTCCAAGCCCCTGCCCGTCATCCGCTACAAGCCGGACACCGATGGCGAAGACCCGGCCACGCTGATCTCCGCGTTCTTCTCGGGCACCAATCCTACCGACGCCGGATTCCTCAACCTCGCCAGCTACCTGCGGGTTGATGGATTGTTCAATATCAACTCAACCTCGGAAGAGGCGTGGAAGGCCATGCTCGGATCGCTCAAGGGTCGGCAGATCATCGTCCGCGACGCCACCGGCAAGGAAAGCATCGCCCCCGCCGGAACCAAAACTCCAGTCGCCGGATTGCAAAATCCACAGGACCTCGTCGCCGATGGTGGCGGCAGCCTGGACACCCGCGATCCTTCCCAGTGGGTCGGCCGCCGCGAACTCAGTGAACCGGAAATCAGCGAACTTGCCAAGGCCCTCGTCGCCGAGATCCGCAAGCGCGGACCGTTCCTCAGCCTGGCCGATTTCGTCAACCGCCGCGTCGGTGGTGACAAGGACCTCGCACGGGCCGGAGCCCTGCAATCCGCCTTGGACGCCAGCACGGTGGGGATCAACAAGGCCTTCGGAACCGTCGGCACCGCCGCCTCACGCTTCGAATTCCCCGAGGCGGAAAAGGGCCCAACCTCCTTTGGAATTCCCGGCATCGTCAAGCAGGCCGACCTGCTCACGCCGATTGCTCCGGTGCTTTCCGCGCGATCCGACAGTTTTGTCATCCGTGCCTACGGCGAGTCGGTCGATGCCACCGGCAAGGTGACCGCACGGGCTTGGTGTGAGGCGGTGGTCGAGCGCGACCGCAACTTTATCGATCAGTCGGACAAGGCGACGGTCCTCCCTGCCTCGCTCAACGCCATGAACACCAAGTTTGGCAGGCGCTACGAAATTGTCTCATTCCGCTGGCTCTCGTCCTCCGAAGTCTGATAACCCATCCCCATGTTTAAACTCACCGCCCTCTTGTGCCTGCTCGCCACCACTTTCGCCCATGCCCAGCCAGCCGGTGGCGCAAAGCTGAAGGTCCGCTTCCTCGCCGAGCGGGCACCGGCCGATCTCGGACAAATGATGCTCGCCGTCAAGGAAGTGAAGTCCCCGCCCTTCGAGCTGCCGGTCAGCTATCTATCCCCCCCGCAGACCCCGCCCGAGCGGGTCTTCGCGCTGTGGTCCGCCGCGAAAAATGTTGCGCTCACCAACATCGCCCTGCCGGAACAAGGGGATTCCTTCATCGTTCTCCTTTTCCCGGCGAACGAAGGCGGCTACAAGCATGTCGTCATTGCCGACAACAATCCGGATTTCAGACCGGGTGACGTTTATTTCTACAACCAAGCGGACAAAACCGTGATGGGATTCGTCGGCACTGCGAAGTTCACCCTCGATCCGGCGAAGGGCACGACTCTCAGGCCAGCCAATCCCAGCGGCGACGGCGCCTACTACGACGTCGGTCTCGGCGTTCGGGAAAAAGAGGGCGACAAACCTTTGAGCATCGCCCGTTGGCCCGTCCAGAAAGGCATCCGCATGTATGTCTTCTTCTACATCAACCCGCGCTCCGGCAAGCTCGACTTCCGCGCCGTGGATGAATTCGTGGAAGTGGCCGCACCCTGAGCGTCAGGCGCTCTCGAAAAGTTTCCCGAATTCGAAAGCCTTGCCGGTGGCACCGGATTCAACGATGCCATTGAGCACCTGGATGTCGCGACGGCCCATTTCGCCGGGCACCAGGCTTGGTGTTTTCGCCAGGATCGCGGCGACCTGACCGTCGATCTGCAGCACCTGTTGGTGGACGTGTTTGAAATCCATCGGACCGTCCGGAGTCTTGCCTTTTTGCCCGGTGTAGCCGGACGACGGTGCGAGCTCGATCAGGCCTTTTTCGGTTTCGACCCGGATGTAGTTTGCCGACTGGCCGTAACTCGACAGGCCTTCCGCCTTGCGGCCGCCAGCAAATTCCAACGTCCACTCATAGGTTTCCGGAACCTCTTTGAAAATCTCCGGGCGCGCGGTGGAATGCTTCGCCGTCACCCGCAGCGGAAGTTCGCACGCCGAGTAAAGCTGGGCCTGCACGGTATAAACGCCGAGATCATAAAGCGCGCCGGCGATGCCGAGCTCCTTGCCAATCCGCCACGCGTTCAAGCCGGTGAAACTTTTCATCATCCCGCCGTTGGCACCCGAGATCGACTTCCAGGCGCCGAACTCCTGTTTTCTCATCGCCTCCATCAGACGCAGGTGGAACGGATCCCAGTGCAGCCGGTAGCCGATCTGCAAGGTCACCCCGGCCTTTTTCGCCGCCTCGATCATCCGCGTGCAGTCGGCCACCTTGGGGGCCATCGGCTTTTCACAAATCACGTGTTTTCCCGCCTGCGCCGCGCGGATCGAAAACTCGGGATGCAGCCCGGTCGGCGTGACCACGTAAACGATATCGATGTCCTTGTTGTCCGCGATGGAGTCGAAATTCTGGTAGTTATAAACGTTCTTGTCGGGGATGCCATATTCCTTCTGCCAGACCGGAATTTTCTCTGGGGAGCCGGTGACGATGCCGGTGAGCCGGGCGTTTTTCGTCAGCTTGAGCGCCGGGCCGAGTTGTTTCATCGAGTAGTCGCCGAGCCCTAACAAGGCGACCCCGAGGGTTTTCCCGCCGCTGTCCTGGGCGCGGGCGTTGAAAAACGGCGCGAGCGAAGCGGCGGCACCGAGGCGGAGGACGTGGCGGCGGGTGAATACGTTCATAACACCCAAGGAAAGGCGAGCGCCGCCGCCGCCGCAACCGAAAAGCTCCCGGCGCACTTCAAAGCCACCTTGGCGCCGCCGCGCAACTTCCATCCCGCATCAGTGTTTTCCCTCCATGCTACCACGAGCAGAAGAACCTTGGACCATTTTTGAAGCCGCGCACCTGCTCAACCGCGCGGGCTTCGGCGGCGATCCCTCGGAAATCAAAACCCTCCACGCCCTCGGCCGCCAGAACGCCGTTGAATCGCTGATCACACCGTCCGAGCCAATGGACGCCTTCCCGCTGCCGGAATGGGCTGGCCCGGAACAATTCCGCAAAGACCTCCAGGCCCGCTTCGAACAACGCCGCGCCTCTCAAAAAGCCCGCCGCGCGGCAGACCCCGAAGCGGCCGAAATGAAGCTCCGCGAAGCCTTCAAGGAGATCC
>JBIPND010000355.1:0-4409 GCA_044374015.1 Luteolibacter sp.
CTTTGGAGCCGAGACTGAAATCGAAGGAATCCGCGCCGATGGTATCGCTCTCGGGCAGGCGTCCCACATGGATCGGGCGGGCTTCCTTGTCCGTGGCCACCCACAGATTGTAGGATTCGTCGGGCAGGGTTTTGGGCAGATTGTTCACCACCAAGGTGCCCGTGTCGCGGGCCGCGTCGTAAATGGGAATCGCCGAGGGCTGTGCGCGGACCGCTGCATACCCGTCGGCCCGGAACGTGTCCGCGGAGGCAAACGCGGTTGGCGCTCCCGCCAAGGCATCGGCGACGAGGGTGGTCAGCGCGCTGGGGCCCTCGTCCGGCGCGGCGGTGGCGGCTTGGTTCACCGCCACCTCGGGCGGAGTCATTTTCATGATGACCGGCCAGGCCATGCCGGGGACCGCTTGGAAAAGAATCCGGTCGCGGTCCTGCGCGCTTTCGAGTTTTTCGCGGAGAACTTCGATTTCCTGGATTAGCCGCTTGGTTTCGCTTTTGACGATGGTGGTCACCTCATTTGGCGGATGGAAGTTGGCAGGATCGCGCGCGGGGGAAATGACGGCGGTGGTTTCACTGACGATTGGAGGATGCCCGGGTGGTTGCTGAATCGGATCCCGCAACACTTCGGCCGGGCCGGCGGCGGATTGCGGCTGCGGTTTGGCGGCGGCGGAACGGAGCGGATCGGTGCCGTGATCCAACACCAGGATCAACGCCAAAACGGCTGCGGCCGCCCAGCCGCTGATCCCAATCCAGTTGGTGCGCTTGGCGGCATTCAGCCCGAGTCGCGCGTGCAGCCGGTCGATCTGTCCGGCTTTCGGTGCCAAAGGCGTAACGCTGACGGCCGCCACCGCGGCGGTAAGGCAGTTGATTTCGCGGCAAGCCTCCGCCAGGTCCGGATTCCGGCGCGCCGCAGCGTCGAAGCTGGTGGCTTCGTCGGAGTCGAGCATGCCAAATGCCCGCCAGGCAGCGCTTTCTTTGGGGTCAGAAGTCATGGCGTGAAAGTTGGTTGCGCACTTTTTCCAAGGCCCGGCGCAGGCGGTTTTTGACCGTGCCGAGGGGGGTTCCCAGCGACTCGGAAATTTCCGAATGGGTGTATTCGAGAAAAACGGCGAGTTCCAGGCACTTGCGCTCGTTTTCCTCAAGCACCCCGAGGGCGGCCCGCACCCTGCGCCAATCATCGATCACCATCACCCGCGGGTCTTCGGCTGCTTCGGCAGGCGCGTGCAAGTGGATCGGCACCACCCGCGAGCAGTCGCGCTTGCTCCGGTGGCGGTAGCGCAGCCGGTCAATGCAGTAGCCGCGCATCACCGCGAAGGCCCAGACGAAAGGCGGCGATTGTTTCGGATCGTAATCGACCGAGCGGTGCCACATCCGGACGAAGGTGTCCTGCACCACTTCTTCCGCTTCGTTGCGGTTGCCTAACATTTTGCAGGACGCGCCGAGCAGGACCGGACTCCACATTTGATGAAGCTCGGTCAGCGCGCCGCCATCGCCCTTGGCCATCCGCGCGATCAGGGCGATGGCCTCGCCGGTCCGGTCCTCCGCCAGCCTCAGGGGTGGATTGCGCGCAAACTGGATTTCCGGTTCAATCATGGATGGCGATGTCAACATGGCGATGCTGCACGGATTGGGAACCGATGCACGCATGATCCGTCAGCTTGTGGAAATTTGGCCCAGAATTTTCCGGCCTCACAAACACTGTTTGACGGCAACTACCGCTGGTAGCTACTTGCTCGATGAAACACGGCGAAGTTATTCAAGAGTGGGCGCAGCCAAGCAGTGCGGCTACCGAAGGACGAACCACCGCCAGTTGGATCTTTTCCTACTCTCACTCCCGGTGCTGCCCTACGCCGGGGATTGCGCCCGGCCCTGCGGCGAAATCCGCAGACCTGTGGAGGTGACCGGAACGCCGATCGGGTCGATGGATATGCTCATCGCCGCGCATGGCGGGGCGGCGGACCTCAGCGGGGTGACTCACAACACGGGCGAGTTCGACCGCGTGCCAGGGCTGATTGGATGTTTCATCGGCATCGGCATCCTGGCCGCGGGTAAGAGCTCGTCGCGAGCCTATCGGAAACTCCAACAGGCCACCGCGCATCGTAAGAAGCAAGCCAGGCTCCGGCGGAACTCCCCTGGAAACGGACGACGGTTTCGCAGGAATGGATCGCGGAACAGCTCTCGATGCGCAGCGCGGCGAATGTGAGCCAGCAGCTGCGCCGCTTCAATCGGCTGAAAAACCAATCCAAGCTGTCTCCTGAAATGCAGCCTGTTATCCAGGGAGCTTGGGATTCGGCAAGTTGAAGACATTTTATCAAGATTTGCACCCTGACCCCATTTCACCCCATTTTCCCTGACCCGATACACGAGGTGGGGATTGTCGTTCGACGGGCGGCAGCCACCGAACACGCCGGATCCTTGGTGTGCAATTGCTGCACCAACAAACGCGGGAATCGATGCTCGTCACTTGACGCGGGGTGGCTGCGGTCGCTCCCTCTGCGGACCGTGGCCCAAGTGCTCCCCAACATCTCCCGTGTTTCGGTATTGCACCAGGCGGATCGAATCGCCGGGTCCGGGGCCTTTGGCGCGTCGGGCCGCCTGCACCGGATGTTCAGCCACGCGCTGAGTGAATCGCTGGAGGGACGGGGCGCGGGGATCAGTCAGTTTTCGATCGCCTTTGAGGTCTTCGGGTTTGGCGTGGATTTCGATCCCGCCTCGAACGCCACCGTGCGGGTGCATGCCACCAAGTTGCGACGGGCCCTGCATGCCTACTACGCCGGCCATGGGGCGGCGGATGCCGTGAGGATTGAAATGCTGCCGGGCTCCTACGCGCTGGCGTTTTCGGTTAAAACGGCGCCGTCCCGCGACCCTTTGGGACCCGGTGGGCGGCGGCCGGTGGTCGCACTGGTCGAGTTTCAAGGCATCGGTCTGGAGGCACCATGGACGCGTTTCCCGTTGCTGTTCGCCGAGGAATTGAGCGTGCTGCTCTCCAAGGCCACGGTGCTGCGGGTGATGGGTCCGTTGTCCCGGCGGCTGCTGTTGGACGAGGGCGTGGAGGTCGCCGCGCTGTCGGTGCGGTATCCGGCGGACTTCATCATCGACGGCAGCGTGCAGATGCATGACGGCGGGCTGGTGCTGCGGGTGCGGCTGCTGGAGGGAAGCCACGGCTGCCAGGTCTGGTCCCGCAAATACAGCTGCGGCGATGCCCACAGCGATCTCGCGGGAATCGAAACCGATCTGATGGAGCGGCTGGCCTTCGAAGTCGGCGCGGACTTCGGGGTGATGGACGTCCATCTCACCGCCTTGGCGAAGGTGAAACCGGTCAATCAGTTGACCGTCCACGAAGCCTTGCTCACTGCCCGTGGGTTTTTTGACGACTATTCGGAAGAGTCCTATCTGCGCGGCGTGGCGGCGTTGCAGGGCACGATTCGGGCGGCGCCGGAGGAAGCGTTGCCACACGCCACGCTCGCCATGTTGATGGCCTCCGCCTTCAACGAGAAATTCTGCAGCCGCAGCCAGCCGCCGCCACAGATCGATACCCACGCCCGCCGCTCCTTCCTGTTGGAACCGGGCAACACCTGGTCCACCATCGCCCTGCTCTGTGCCGCCGCGATCCACCGCCGCCGCGACGAGCTCGCCGGGTTGGCCGCCGGCATCGACGCGGATCCCGGCAGCTCCAAGCTGCTGCGGCTGGTCGCCGGGATCTGGCTGATCTACCAGAAAGCCGACGCCGGGCTGGGCCACCGGTTTATTCGCGAGGCGATGGCCGACAACCCGCACTACCCACGGGTGGTCCACTTGTGCCTCAGCCTGCGCCTGATCGAGCTGGGCGACTGGGACGGCGCGGGCCGCGAGCTCCGCCAGTTTCCTCTCCAGGACTACTGGTGCGTGCGGATGATCGAGGCGGTCATCGCCGCCGGCCGCGGTGAAACCGCCGAGGCCCGGGCGCACTGGGATGAGGTGCTGCGGCTCTACCCGGAATTTCCCAAACGTGGGTTCCGGCACCTGCGCCGGCTGTGGCACGAGGACTACGCCAATTTGATCGTGACCACCCTGCGGCTCGCGGGTATCCGCATCGCGGCGCGTTGAGAGCCGGCCGCCGACCTGGCTGGGACCGGTCTCCGCACCGGTCCCAGCCAAGCCCACGCGACCGCTTCCTGACCGCGCCGGTCAGCGTGGACGCGGGGTCCGCCGGCGCCGCAGCAGGCTGACGGCCATCAGGCTCAGGGTGCCCATCATCGTCGCCGGTTCAGGCACCGCCGACACTTGCGATCCTTGCACCACGAACTCCCGGTAGCCGGTTCCGCCATTTTCAAAAGCATTTCCGGCATTTCCGAATCCAGTGAAATTGAAACGCAGGGCGGCGACGTTTTCGGCGAGAAAACCCGTGTCTGCCTGCAGTTGAACAAGCGTCGCCGC
>JBIPND010000356.1:0-4406 GCA_044374015.1 Luteolibacter sp.
GAAATACAGGTATTCTCGAGCGGGCCTATCCTGCGATGGTGAAGTATGTGGAGTATATGGGATCAAAGGCCAAAGACGGAATCGCCTCCCATGGATTGGGCGACTGGGTGCCGGTTCTATCCGAAACACCGGTGGAAGTCACCTCGACCGGCTATTACTATCTGGATGTGCAGATCCTCGCCCGCGTGGCGGAGGTGCTTGGCAAGAAGGAGGACGCCGCGAAATATCAAGCGCTGGGAAACACCATCCGGGAGGCATTTCATGCGAAGCTCTACAACGGCGACGGCGTCTATTCCATCGGAAGCCAAACCGCGCAAGGCTGCGCGCTGCATCAGGGTCTTGTTCCTGCGGCGGAGCGCGAACGGGTGGAAGCCAGGCTGATTGAAATCGTGGAGAAAAACAGTGCCTATCCGGATTTCGGCATTCTCGGCTCCAAGTATATCTTCCGCTCCCTGAGCGAAGCGGGGCGCAGCGACCTGGCCTTCGCGATGGCCACCAAGGATGATAAAAAATCCTTCGGCCGCTGGATCCGCCGCGGCGCGACGGCCTTTTGGGAAGACTGGAACGATGGCGAATCGCGCAACCACATCATGTTTGGCGATGTTTCCGCGTGGTGGTATCAATACCTTGGCGGCATCCGTCTCGCAGATACGGTGAGTGCCGTCGCCACATCAAACAACCCCGAGGAAATCGCCTTCAAGGGCTTCGTGATCGCGCCGGAACCTGTGAAAGGACTTGACTGGGTGACGGCCGAGCATGACTCGCCTTATGGGATGATCCGCAGCGCATGGAGAAAGGAGAAAGATCACTTTCGGCTTGAAATCACCGTGCCCGTGAACACCCGTGCCACCGTCTGCCTGCCCTGCGCGCCCGGCACGGAAAATGTGAAGTTCGCGGATGCGAAAAGGGCCACGCCGCTCCGCAACCGCATGACATTCGCGGTGGGCTCCGGCAGCTATGTGGCAGAAATTCCTTTGACGCCCTTGCTGGATCGTTGATTTCTCGCGATTGCAGGGAAAAATCCCGAAAGGAGGATAGCGAATCAGCAGTCACAAATCAGTCATGATTACTACCACCGTTTCACGCCGACGATTCATCAAGGCAACCGCTGCCGCTGCCGTTTTGCACCCATTGGCCTCTCTCGGCCAGGATGCCTCGCCTAACAAATCCAAAATCAAAATCGGCCTGATCGGCGCCGGTGGCCGGGGGGCTTGGATCGCCGGACTGTTCCAGCAACACGGTGGATATCATTTTCATGCCGTGGCCGATTATTTCCAGCCTGTGGCGGAAAAAGCCGGGGCGGCGCTCGGCGTGGACAAGACACGCTGCTTTTCCGGCTTGTCGGGATTCCGCAAGTTGATCGAGTGCGGGGTGGAAGCGGTCGTTATCGAAACGCCGCCGTATTTTTTACCCGAACACGCCGCCGCAGCCGTCGCCGCCGGGCTGCATGTGTTCATGGCTAAGCCGGTGGCGGTGGACGTGCCCGGCTGCCTGACCATCGAGTCCGTCGCAGCCGAGGCGACCAAGAAACAGAAAGTCTTCCTCGTGGACTATCAGATTCCCACCGACCCGGCCAACATCGAGGTTGCCCGGCGCATCAAAGACCCGGGTTTCGGCCCCTTGCTGCAAGTTCAGTCGATCGGAATCTGCAACGGCTTCGGCGACCCTCCGCGTGGCCCCACCCTCGAAAGCCGCCTGCAGAATCTGATCTGGTGCAATGACATCAACATGGGCTGCGACTACATCGGAAACTTCGACATCCACGCGATTGACGCGGCGATGTGGGTGATCGGGGAACGGCCGGTTGCGGCCAGCGGGAGTTCGCGCATCGCTCGTCCCGATCCGCATGGTGATTCGCGCGACATCTGCTCGGTGATCTACCGCTACGCCAATAGCGTAATACACAACCACTTCGGCCAAGCACTCGCCAACCAGTCCACGGGCGCGATCAAGATCATCGCGCACAGTGCGAAAGCCCACGGACAGATCGACTATTACAAGGAGGCCTTCGTGCTCGGCGGCGGCGAACTCAGATTCAAGGGTGCGGTCGAGAACCTCTACGCCCAGGGCGCGGTTCGCAACATCGCCACCTTCCACCAGAACGTCATCACCGGGGTTTTCACCAACGACACCGTGCGGCGTTCCGTGGACGGTTGCCTCGCCTGCATCCTCGGCCGCGAGGCCGCCGCCCTTGGCACCGAACTGACCATGGACCAGTTGCTCGGGGAAAACCGCAAACTCCAACCTGATCTCACAGGACTCAAGGCGTGAAACCAGCACTCGCCATCCTAACATTCGCCGCAGCGCTGACCCTCGCCCGTGCCGCCGAGCCGGCATTCTTCGTCATGGACACCGGCACCCGCGACGCGACGCACCAGACTCCCGAACAACAAGTGGCCCTCGTGCAAGAGGTTGGTTTCGCTGGCATCGCGCCGATTTATCAAAAACCCGAGATGCTGTGCGAAACGCTAACCGCGCTTGACCAACGGAAACTCAGAATGTTCGCCGTCTATGTGCCGCTCGACATCGAATCCTCCACTCCGGTGAGCCCGGCGATCCGCGACGTGATCCTACAACTGCGCGGCCGCGACGCGTTCCTCTGGCTCTATGTCAACTTCCCCTCCCACCGCCCCTCCGATCCTGCCGGCGATGTTAGGGCGGTGCCCGTGATGCGGGAAGTGGCGGACCTTGCGAAAGAAGCCGGGGTTCGCGTCTCGCTCTATCCACACCTCAAGAACTGGGTCGAGCGCGTCGAGGACGGAGCACGACTCGCCAAGCAGGTGGATCGCCCGAACTTCGGTGTGACCTTCAACCTCTGCCACTGGCTGATGGTCGGCGACACCGATCTCGATGCCAGCCTGCGCGCCGCCCTTCCCCATTTGCAGATGATCACGATCAACGGCGCCGATTCCGGAAACAAGGAGCTGAAAGCCTGCATCCAGCCCCTGGGCAGCGGCACCTTCGATGTCGGCGCACTGCTGACCCAGCTCACCGCCCTCAACTGGCATGGACCCGTCGGCCTACAACATTTCGGCATCAAAGGCGACGCCAAGGCCAACCTCCAACGCTCGATGGACGCATGGCGGGTCCTATCACGCAAGGCATGGCCACTCTCTCCAAAGCTTGAGGTGGGAAATGAACCCGCGCACTGAAAGTCCGGCCCTTTGCGGAGTCTTCGTGAGTCCATGTATTTCAGAACCACCACCTTGCGATGCTTGTCCTTGACGGCGCTGCTGGATCGTTGATTGCTTGGCCATGAAACACTTTTCAATCTTTGTTCTCCGGGGCACAGCCTGTCTGTTGCTCGGGGGCTGGATTGCGGCAGCGGCAGTGCCCAGCAGCATGGTGCTGGAAGTCTGGGATTCCGACTCCGGGCTGCCGCACAGCACGGTCACGAGTATCGCGCAGACTCCGGACGGTTACTTGTGGGTGGGGATGCAAAATGGCGGGCTGGCAAGGTTCGACGGGGTGCGCTTCACCCACTTTCATCCGGGCAATACGCCGGAGCTTGCATCCGCCGATGCGCGGGCTGTGGTGGTCGATCCGGCTGGAAAATTGTGGGCCGGGCTGGGAGATGGCTCGTTGGTTTCGCATGCGAACGGTGAGTTTCGCGCGGAATACAAGCTGCCTCAGGCGTCGGGGGGCGTGATCACCAAACTCGTGTCGTCTGCATCTGACGAGACGATTTTTGCGACATCGAATGACGTTTTGGTGCGAGGCATTCGTAAGCCGACCGGTGCCCATCAGTGGGAGACCAAGTCGGTACCGTGGCCTGACATCAGGGATTCGCTCTGTGCAGATGCCGCGGGCGCGATTTGGTATCGCACGGCGGATAAGCGGTTGCGAGTCGTCAGGGGTGACCAGATTACTTTACTCGACGAGCCGCCCGGTCTGAAAAGCAACGTCATCCGGGCAATCGTCGCAGACGCCGAGCGCCGGATCTGGGTGGCGACGGAGAAGGACATCGCGGTCTGGAAGGATGATACCTTCGTCGTAATGACTCCTTCAGGCACCCGTTTGGATTCCGAAATCTGGCAATTGACGGTCGGGCAAGACGATTCGTTGTGGGTGCGGACTGACGACGAGGTGAGGAAATTTTCCGACGGTGAATGGAAGCTAACCGTCAATTTGGGAAGCAAGATTCCGTTTCGCCACTCTTCGCGGAATTTGGCAATACACGCGGATTCTGCGGGAGGGGCTTGGGTGGTGCACTACGGGGATGGGCTGTGGCATATCACTGCGGACGGCAAGGTGGTCCGCTTCGGAGTGGAGGAAGGTCTGCCAGTGGGCTTGGCGCTGTCTTGGTTTGAGGATCGGGAAGGAAATGTCTGGGTGGGCCTTCAGGGAGGTGGATTGGTGTGTCTGAGGCCCCGGATTTTTCACGGAATGTCCTCGTCAGGGGAAGC
>JBIPND010000357.1:0-4383 GCA_044374015.1 Luteolibacter sp.
AAGCTAAAGCTTGAACTCCGGACGGCGGAATGACGCTCCCACGCGCAAAGCGGTTTCAACCGATTCGGCCGTGTGCCACCAGCAGGCGGTCCGGAGTTCACGGTTTACCGTGCTCTTGGAGCGGCAAGCTGAAGCTTGAACTCCGGACGGCGGAATGACGCTCCCACGCGCAAAGCGGTTTCAACCGATTCGGCCGTGTGCCACCAGCAGGCGGTCCGGAGTTCACGGTTTACCGTGCTCTGCGCTGCGAAGCCCCAGCCGGAACAGGTTTCACGCCAGATTATCGGAACTGATTTTGCAAATCCTGATAGACATATCCGGCGGCCGCGAGTTTCGCCACCAGTTCGTGCTCGACCAGGTTGTGGGTCTTCACCAAGTCCTCGAGCGACTCGCAATGGTTGCGCAGTTCGGTGTTGACCAGCCCGATCAGCAGGTGGGGATCGATCTTGAGGTAATGCGAAAGATTCATACCTGCAAAGTCTGCCCATCCGCTTGACGTCCGGCAAGAAAAACGCCGGACGGCCTCATTATCCTTGGTATGAATTTCCCCATTCTGATTTCAAAGGGGTGCAACATCGATGCCCTGTCCGACCGCGCAAGCTAAAGTTATCAATATGAAACTTTTCAGTGCAAAGATTCATTCCGGCCCTTTTTTAGATTGCGAGCAACGACTCGCCTAAAACAACCAACCAAACAACAAACATACCCAAATGAAAAAATCGCTTATCCTCGCTGCCGCATTCGCCTTCGCAGCCACCACCCCCGCAGTCTTCTCGGAAGAAGCCAAAGCCGCCGAATCCGCCAAACAAGACATCGTCGAAATCGCCGCCGCCGCTGACGACTTCAGCACCTTGGTCGCCGCAGTCAAAGCCGCCGGCCTGGTCGAAACCCTCAAGGGCCCGGGCCCGTTCACGGTTTTCGCGCCGACCAATGCCGCATTCGCCGCCTTGCCAGCAGGAACCCTCGACGACCTGCTCAAGCCGGAAAACAAAGCCAAGCTCACCGCCATCCTCACCTACCACGTGGTGGGTGCCAAGGTGATGGCCGCTGATGTGAAAGCCGGTGAGGTCGCCACCGTCCAAGGCAGCAAGGCCACCATCAAAGTGGAAGACGGCGCCGTCACCATCGATGGGGCCAAGGTCGTCAAAACCGACATCGTCGCCAGCAACGGGGTCATCCACGTCATCGACAAAGTGATCCTTCCAAAAGAATAGTCCGCCCGGCGGCCCTTGGCCGCCTAGTCTCGAAGGCCGGAAACCTCGAACTCCGACCGCGTCCAGAAACCAGGGATTCCCCTGAACCAATCTGGGTCGCGGATCGCGAATCAAAGGTCTCCGGCCTTTTTGTGATCATTTTTTGGAAAAAATCATGGGATTCCGGCTGATTCGCCGCTAGAACGGCCTGAACCCTTTCGTTCTAAAGTCATGCCACGCGTCACGATCACCGTTCCCGATAAAAATGCCCAACCCTACCGGTTCCAGCTCGACCGCCAGGTTGTCACCCTAGGCCGGGGCAGCGAAAATGATATTCCCATTGAATGCGGATCGGTCTCGGTCAATCACGCCGAAATGCGCCGGATCGAGGGCGGCTACGAGCTGATCGACATCGGCTCCACCAACGGCATCAAGCTTGACGGCGTCCGCCAGCAAGTGATCCCGCTCCGCAGCGGAGCCACCGTAAAACTCGGTGATGTCGCCTTTGATTTCCTGCTCACCGATGAGGAACGCGAGGCGCTGGCCCGCGAAAGGCCCCCTGAGGAATCGCCGATCTTGCGGGAATATGAGGAAAAACCCCAAGAGCGCATCGCCAAGCAACGCGCGCTGCAGGCCGCGCCATCGTCCAAGGGTTTCGATCTGGCGGGCGTCCTGATGTTTCTCATCCTTGCGGCAGCGGCGTTCTTCGCCGGATTGGCCGTGCGCTATCAAAAGGACACCAGCACTTCGCTGATTAGCGCGATGCAATCCAATTTCGCAGCCCGCAAAGCCATCGACGCACCGAAACCCGCGGCGGAAACGCAAGACAACGCGCCTGCCGCTGAAATCCCTGCCGCCGAAGCGCCCGCCACCGAGTGACGGGCGCGCCCGGTTATTTCACGGCGAGTTCTTCCAGATAATCGAGCAGGCTCGCAAACTCCCTCACGGTGAGGTTGTTCACCAATCCTGGCGGCATCAGCGAATTGGGGACTTTTTCGCGCTTGGCGATGTCGGCGGGTTTGAGTTCGAATTCCTGGGCGGCGATGTTGCGGATTTTTACCAACTCCGGGCTTTCGAAGGTCACGAAGCCCATCTGCGCGGTGCCATCCTTCATGGTGAAAACTTCCGTCGCAAATCCCTGGGCGATGGTTTTTCCCGGATCGATGATGCTTTCGGCCAAAACCCCGCGGGTGTAAGTCTGCGTGATCGTGCCCAAGTAAGGACCCTTCTGCGGCTCATCCAGGGTGGCGGCGTGGCAGGAAACGCAACTTTGACGGGTGAAAAGCTGCTTTCCCAGGGCGGCGTCGCCGCGAGTCTTGGTCACCGCGGCGATGACTTCCTCGGGTTTGAGAGTGCTCACCAGCGGCGTTTTGTCCTCGCCCTTTTTCCGCAGCTTGAGGGTCGTGGCGGTTTCGGCGGCGGCCTTGGCGACCTCCGCATCCGAATTTTCCATCGCAATCAGCACTTTGTCATTAAATCCTTGGAAGCCGGTCGCTTGGATGGCCCTGAGAATCTGCACCCGTCGCTTCGGATTTTCCCAACCATGATCAAGCGCCTTGCCAGCCTGCTCCCGCGACTCCGGGCTGCCCTGCTTGCGGGCGCTGAGAGCGAGCAGCGCCGCGTCCGCCCAACCGGACTCCGTGCCTTTGATGGACGCCGCCAACTCCTCTAACATTTGATGGTGATTCTCCAGTTTCGGAGCGTCCAAAAACGCCTTCAACGCGGACCCAAGCTCCCGCCCCGCGTCTTTCAAGGATGCCAACCGGTCCAACGCTGCGATCGACGCCATCACCGCCTCGGCCGAATCTATTTTCCCGAGAACCGCCACCACCTTGGCCAGCGTGTCAGCCGGCAACTCACTCTTCGCCGCTTTGACGAGCAACGGAAGTCCCGCAGCCGGAATCGTGGCCGCAGACGCAAGTTGCTCCACCAGATCCGGCAGCAGAGCGGGATCGTTCTCCGCCAAGGTTAACAACCGGCCGAGCGTTTCATTGAACTCAATCCGGTTGCGCCGCAATTCGCGCGCCAATGCCGGAGTGTCCTGGGGGCTCGATTTTTCCAACTCCGCCTTGAGCGCCGCCGCAATCTTCGGCGTCTCGCTCCAAGCCTCCGGCTGATAGTAAGGCCCCCGGGTGTCGGGGCGCGTGCCCCAGGAATCACCCTTCCACACACCTTCGTGGAAATGCAGCCGACAAAGCGCCGACACCAAATCCTGCCGCGCCTCCGATGGCGGGGTTTTCGCCAGCCGCTCCAAGATCCCATCGACCACCGCCGCCTGGTGCATCCGCATCAACGCCCGCAGCGCGCCGGTTCTTTGGGCACGCGGCGCGCCCGCGTCATCGACCACCGCAAAACACGCCTCCGGGGTTTTCAGCAGCGCGAGACCCTGAAACGCCGTATGCGCCACCACCGGATCCGCATCACCTAACAACGCCGCGATTCCCGGCGCCAGTTTTTTCATGTTCTGCCGGGTGGCACCGACGGTGGCCTCCAACCGGGTGCGCGCATCCGGGCTTTTGAAACCCACGGCATACAGGTCTTCAGGCGCGGTCGTCAGCCCCTTGTCAAATCCATCCAAGCCCGCGTCGCCCAAGGCCCGCAGCACGAATCGCCCGAGCTTTTCATCCGCAGCGAGCGGCCGCACCGCCGCGATGATCGCCGCGGCACCCTCGCGCTTCGTCGCCCGCTGGGTCAGCGCATACAACGCCGCCACCCGCGCCGGCAACGACTTCCCGGGATTTCCCGCCAGCGCTAACAGCCCGTCCTTCATCGCGACATTGCCCGCGCGGCGCAACAGCGCGCGCTGCGCCTCCAACACCCGCACCTGGCTCGGCGATTCTAACAATTTAATCAACTCCGCATCCCCGGCCTTCTCGAAATCCGGCAGCGGCTCGGGCGTATAACCCTTCGGCGAAACCCTGACGATGTAACCCACGTCCGGGCCATCCCATTTGAAAGTCGCACCCTTCCAGCTCGCTTGATAGATCCCGCTCATGCCGTCCACGTCCGCATCCGTCGGACGGGTCATCCGGATGAGCGGCTGGGGCTTGGTGGTCTCCTCGAAAGTCGCGCCCTTGGCCTGCACCGTGTGATGCCACAGCGCGCCCGTCCCCCAATCGCAGGTGAGCGGCGCGTCGTTCCATGCCGCGGGAAAACCAGGCTCTGATAGATAAACCGATCCGCACCCGGA
>JBIPND010000358.1:0-4367 GCA_044374015.1 Luteolibacter sp.
TAGTGATCGAAGGCGCGTCTGGCCTCGGCGGTGATGCTCCCGAACCGGACACCGTGGTCGGCAACGCCGCGCTCATGTTCGAAGGCGAAGTCCATTGCCTTTTGCTCGGTCGAGAACATCCGGCGCTTCCTCCGGGTCACGCCGTCGATCTCCACCGGGTAAGAGACTCTCCACGGTGCCGATGGGTGAGAGGTAATCACCACCTTGCAGTGGGTCAGGATTGGTTTCTTGCGTTGATTGGCCATGCGCATATTCTTGCGCCAAGGCGCGCAAAAGCGCAAGCGAAACGATTACCGATTGATTACGGCAACGCAAAATCAATGGAAATTCGATGCTTAGAACTCCCAACGGGACCTATCATACCAGCCCGGCACGCAGTGCCGGGTGGTTGGCATGGACATGGGTCTCCGTCCTGCAGGGACGGTTCATGCAGTGAGAGGCGACGGGAGTTGGCGACGACGGCTTCGGGCATTGGCATCTCTCTCGCATGAGGCGTCCCTACAGGACGCGCGGATTCCCAGGAATCCAGACCCGGCACTGCGTGCCGGGCTTTGATGAGCCGTCCCCTTGGGACGAAGAGCGGAAAGTGTGGATAAAGATCAGGGTGCTCGCCTGGCTGCGTGAAGGAAAAACCGGACCGGAGGTCGCCATCATTCTGAACTGCGCCCGGCGCACGGTGGAGAGCCATGTCGCGAAGATCTATCGCAAGCTCGGCGTCCGCCACCGTGACTTCTCAGACCGCGAGGTCCAGCTCCTGCACCTGCTCGGGCAGCACGTGGGCGTGCTCAGCCGCCGCATCGAGGAACGCCGCCACCTGCAGACCGCCTGGACCGCGCTCGCGGCGGCGCTGGCGTCGGTCTCGGACCTGAATCGGCCCGATGGCTCCTCGGTGCCGACGCTCGGCATCAAGGACGGGCGCATCCTCTCCGGTCTGGTCCGTGGCGAGTCACGCGCGGACATTGCCGCAGCCCTCAATTGGCGCAGGGACACCCTCGACCGCCACCTGGGCAGCCTGCGGGAGCGGCTCGGCTACGAGAATACCTCCCAGCTCATGCAGTCCCTCGCCGCCCTGCGGGCGTCACGGCCTGATAACGACCCAACAGCTAGCGTGACTGGTTGAAGCCAGAACCGACGGACGCAGGAACCGAGATCGGATTTGCTCGCCAGCCAGGCTCGTCGTTTTTTACAAAGACCGCTATCCCAACGACGCCAAGGGCACCGAGTGGACCACGGTCGCGGCGCATGATTGGGAATCCGGGTTTTATCCCGGCGCGCTCTGGTATATCTACGAGTATGCCACAATCGCGAACTGGCCGGACTCCGCGGAGTGGCGCGCCCGTGCCGAGGCGTGGACCGCCGGACTAACCAGCCAGCAGTTCAACGACACCCACCACGACCTAGGGTTTGTGGTTTTCGACAGCTTCGGCAATGGGGCCCGGCTCACGGGAAACCCGAGCTATCAGCCGATCCTGCTGCAGGCCGCCGAAACCCTCGCGTCACGCTTCCTCAAGCAAACCGGCATGATCCGCTCATGGGGCCGGATCGATGATATGGAACAATTCACGGTCATCATGGACAACATGATGAATCTCGAACTCCTCATCTGGGCTGCGGCGCTATTTCGACCAAGCCCAGGCCATTTTACTCGCCCTGACATCGCCGCCGTATTTCTCGGATGACGGCAACGTGCCAGCATCCTTCGTTACACCGCCCGCAACTACACTTCGGACCCGGATCATCGGCTGACCAACACCAGCCTGATCTGGGGTGATTACTACTTGTTGGAAGCCATGTTGAGCTTCCGGAGGTCAACCGCACTTGGCGTAGAAACCCCGAACCAACCTAGCAACCCATAGGGGACGCCCAGATAGAAAGCCAAACCCACCATGAATCTTACTCGTTCCAGATCCCGCTGCGCCGCGAAAAGCACACTTCGGTCCGCGGCCGGCTTTACGATGACCGAAATTCTCGTGGTCATCGCCATCATCGCGGTTCTAGCAACGGTGTCGGTGATGGCGACGATCAAACTTCGGCGTTCCGCGAGCTCGGCGGTGTGCGTGTCGAAGATGAGGCAGGTCGGATCGGCGTTGATCATGCATACCCAGGATCACAATGGCCGCCTGCCGACCTCGGCCTCATATGGCACCCTGTTTGGCGGCCAGGGCCCTTGGTATAACCGGGATGATCGCCGCCTTCAGAACCACATCCGCGAGTACACCGGCGCGGAGGAATCAAGCACCTGGTCGACTCAGGGTGCGCAGATGACTTTTGACCCCAGCTTCAGCTGGCCCGAATTGATCTCCAAGGGCAAGGCCGGTGCCTCAAGCGTCATGCTCAACATGTCCGTCAAATTCCTGAGCGGCGGGACCGAAACCACGATTTCGCCATGGCCGGGCACCAAACCTGATGGAGGATCCTTTGTCGGGCGCAGGTTCGACGAAATCTCCAATCCCGGGCAGGCGATGACCTTCTTCGAGGTGGATCAAAAGAACACAACGGCGGGCTGGAAGAACCAGCAACCGACCGGAGCCATTCACGGCAACTATCGGAATTGTCTCTACTTTGACGGCCATGTGGACCGGCTTCCCGCTTCGCCATGATTGCATCATGGTTCCACACGATCAGGCAAATTCTCGCCGCGGTGATGTTTCCCGGGCTCCTCTCCGCGGCCGAGCAAATCCGCATCGGCCTGCTCCAGGCCACGCCCGATCCAGCCATCATCTTGGCGAATGCCGGCGTGACGCTCACCGTAATTTCGGTGTCCTGGGACCGCTTTGAGCCCGCCGTCGGCATCCATGACCCAAGCTATCTAGCAGGCCAAACCCCGCCCGAGAAAAACGGCGAGATTCAGCGGGGTTTCGACTTCGCCCGTTTCATTGGCGGCACCCGCGATCCACGAGTCGGGGTTCACTGCACCTGGCTCGACGCCGATCCGTCATGGAGCGATGAAACCAGCCCCGATCCGGTCCGTTGGAGTCTTTCCACCGCCGATTGAGTTCGAGTGAATCCGGCGGGTGGTTTCATTCAGACCAGCGCCTGGAGCTCCTTCCAGTCGGTGAATACAAAATCCGGCCGGCAGACGCCGGGGCGCAGCGAGTCGGGGTGGCCGGTGAAGAGCGCGGTGCGAAACCCGGCGGCGGCGGCGGGGAGGATGTCGTGGAGCGGGTCGTTGCCGATGTAGAGGGTCTCGGCGGGGGTGATGTTCCGGCCGGCGAGTCGGTTTGTTAGTATATCAAACAATTCCGGAGACGGCTTGGCGATGCGGTGCTGATAGGAAAGCAGGGTCAGCTCCGGGGCGAACAAATCCGCGAGCCCGCCGAGCGACGGCAGGGTGTTGCACTGGGCATTGGATAGCAGTCCGAGCGAGACGCCGGAGCGGGCGAGCCGCTGGATGATTTTCGCCGCGCCGGGCATCGGTCTGGCCGGATGCCAGGCGGCTTCGAGTTCCACGATCAGCGGGCTGATTTCCTCGTCCTGCTCCATGCGCAGAATTTCGCGCCAGAGGACCCGCAGGTCGATTTCCGGGTGGGGCACGCCGGCGCTGGCGTGGTGGCGGGTGACCGCCTCATGGAGTTCGGTGCTTGGCGATGGCGGTGGCTGATGGCCGGCTTGGCGGATGATTTCGCGCAGCACCGGATCGGCAAACGGATCGGGCTTCACGCCGCCGGACGGGGCGATCAGCAGGGTGCCGTAGATGTCAAAGATGAAGGCGCGGAATTTCACCGGCGCGGTCTTGGGTTCGGGGGCGGAGAGCAGGAAGTGAAAGGCCGCCGGGGTGAGGTGGGATGTGAGGATGTCGGGCGCGGCGAGATACCGGACGGGGGCGGCGGGCTGTCGGGAAATGCGTTGATAGATGGCAGTGAGGTTTGTTTGATAGATTTCGATAGAATAGGGGGCGAGTTGCCCGGGATCGGCGGTGGGGTTGCGGCTGGCGATGACTTCGGCGAGCCAGTCTTCGAGCGGGCGGGTCTCACCGGCGATCCGCACCAGCGGGACGTGGCGGTTGGATTTTTCCGCTAGCCTTTCGATGACGCCCTGCTGCAGCGGCTCGGGGAGGTTTCCGAAGTCGAGTTGCTCGTGGTGGATGAGGTTTTCCAGAACGGCGGCGATGTGGGTCTGCGCGAGCGGCCGCTGATAGAGGCGGTGGTTGCGCACGAGGGTGGTGGTGAGGTGGCTCTCGAGAATGGTGGGTTCGACCCAATCGACGGGGACCAGGATTTTTTGATAGAGGCGGCCGCTGCGGATTCCATGGCGGGCGTGTTCCGCCGTGACGTGCGGCAGATCGCGTCCGATGAGCGGCTTGCGATGGGCGACGGCTTCGAGAAAAGGCAGGCCGAAGCCCTCTTCGACGGAGGTGGTGACAAAAT
>JBIPND010000359.1:0-4362 GCA_044374015.1 Luteolibacter sp.
GCCTTCGTCGCGCTGCTGCCAGTCGATTTTGCCATCATAGCCCAGGAGTTGGACGGATGCGATCTCGCCCTGAGTCAGCACGGTTCCTTTCTTCAGGGCGGCGATGACAACCTGCCCCTGTGGTTTGCCTAGGACAGTCGCGTAGAGAGTGTCTGATTTGATTGTAAACCGGATGTCGGCGGCCGTGTAGTTCCAGTTGGCGCGAAAATCGCTGATCACGGTTGGACCTTGTCCAAAGATTTTGAAGGGGCGGGTGGCGAAGACAGCCTCAGAGTTCACCTTCATCCAGGCGGCCATGTCGGCAAGGATCGCTTCCTCTTCGGCATCGAGCGAGCCATCGGGTTTCTGGGGGATGCTCAACAGCAAGTTGCCGTTTTTGCTCACCACGTCCATCAGCAAGCGGATCACGCGGTCGGCCGCAAGGTAGGGGCGTTCCTGAGTGTTCTTGTAATAGTAGAAGCTGTTGATGCACTTGTCCATCTGCCATGGCTCGGGCCGGATATCACCAGCGCATCCGGATTCGAAGTCGCGCACATACGCCCGCTCGAAATCGCCCTTGCCGCTGAAGACCGCCTCGAGCTTGCCGCCGTGGTCGGCGATGCTTCGGTTGTAGTAGTTGGCCAATAACTGCCAGCCGACTTCGCGCCGGAACGGGACGTTGCCGTAATCGGTGTAAACATAATCTGGCTTGTAGGTTGCGAGAAGATCATTGTTGCGCCGATACCATTCCAGTTTCCAGGAATCCGGCATGCCTTTCTCATTCCATAGTTCAGCGCCGGACGACCATATCTTTTCCGGCTTCGGGCCGTAGAGATCGTAGTTCGCCGGATCGTTCCCGTCATAAGGCACGCCGGCGAGGGGTCCGGTTTTATCGGCATTGTGCGCCGTGGAAAACCATTTGAAACTCGGTGCCATGTGCTCTGACACACCGAATCGCAAACCATGTTTCAAGGTCGCATCGCGCCAGAGTCCGACGATGTCCTTTTTAGGTCCCATGTTGACAGCATTCCAACGGTGATATTTTGAGTTCCACAGGTCGAAGTTGTCGTGATGGCAGCCCATGGATACGAAATATTTTGCACCGGCCGCCTTGTAGAGTGAGATCAAGCGATCCGGATCGAACTTCTCCGCTTTCCACAACTGGATGATGTCTTTGAAGCCGAACTTGGACGGGTGACCGTAATGTTCGACATGATAGTTGTAAGCACCACCTCCCTCGACATACATGTCCCGGGCATACCAGTCGCCGATCTCCGCAACACCCTGTGGCCCCCAATGCGCCCAGAAACCCAGCTTGGCGTCCTGATACCAGTCCGGACACTTATAGGTCTTGAGCGATTCGTAAGTCGGCTTGAACGGCCCCAGCACCATGGTTTCGCCTACTGCCAGCGACTTGGAGACGGTATCCGTGGCCTTGTCCTCGACTGTCCGCCGATCCTCTTCACAAATGCCAACCTGGGAAAGTCCCGCCAATAAAATACAAACTGTATAATTTCCGATAGTTTTCATGTTAATCATTTGATATTTATCTTTCCTTCGCCGCACGTATTTCTCAAGATTTTAGCACTCTTCCTTCGGTCAGATGGAAATCCTGTTCTTGCAATAAACGATTCATTTAGATGCATCGGTGACGTCCTCGCAGTTAAGGGTCAGGACCGGTTCCAGATTTTTCGGATCCAATCCATAATGTTGAATGTGCCAGTCGCTGAGTTTGACCGCAGTATTGGGCGCGCATTTGTTTCCGGTGATGGTCAGGCCTTTGGTCGAGGTTACAAATATATTGGGAAGTGGCGAACCTGTAATGCTGTTGTTTGTTAGCGTGATCCGATTGTGCGCTCCGGCTGGTGCCATCTGACCATTTCCGGCCCGGGCCTCAATTTTGATGGCGATGTCCCGGCAGTCCTTGATGATGTTATCCCGTATCTCCAAGTCATTGCTGCTGCCGGATTCAAGCCACCACCATTCCGGGGCGATCTGAATTCCGTGTCCCCAGTTGCCGGTCGTCTTGTTGCCGATGATTTTTCCGTTGCTGGCCTTGACCAAGATGCCGCGGGAGCGGTTCATCCCGAAATCGCAGTCCTGCACCAGGAATCCGTTGCCCATGCGGTTCATGGAAGCGATGACCGACCCCATCGGCAGGTTTACCTCGCGGTCAAGCGTGATGGACAGAGCCTTGGTCTCAGGCTTGCTCATCGTCTGTTTGTTTTCTTGGTTCATTTGCTGCGCAAGCAGGAACTTTGATTCTTCAGCGTTGACGGTCCCGTCCGAGGCTATGGCCACAATCTTGGCGTCGGGCAGTCTCTCTCCCGAATATGAAACCAATTCCACCGGGTCGCCAATCCTGAGATTGACGTCGTGGGTTGCAAGGATCCGGACTGAATTTTTATGACTGCCCATGATCATGTAGTATTCGCCGCAGATGTTGACGCAGTCGTCGCCCTGCCACTTGGCGGTACAACCGATAATCTGCGGACCTCGCACGGCGTGCTTGCTGTGGAAGGCGTCAGCGTTACTTGAGCGTAAACGGCGAATGGCGCGCGGCTTCAGGTCGGTCTCTAACGGCCGGCGATCAATGGAACACCGAATGTATTTTGTGCCGTCGCAATTGTATTCGAGATAGCTGAAACAGTTAGAGGCGTAGAGGCGGATGTCCTCAAGAACCAGATTCTTGCAGCCGCTGCTGACGATGGCATGGCCGTTTTGGCCTCCTGGACTGTAATTGCTGTTTGTAACGAGAATGTCGCCGACTTCCTCCTTATCCGCGTCCGGATTGTATTGGTAGCTCTCTACCTTAGCGAGTCTGTAGCGGCGATGGCCGAGGGATTCAAAAGGTTTCTGAGCACAGTAGATGACGGATCGCTTGAGAGTCTCCGTCTTCTGGTCGAAGATCTCGACACGCGCTTCCAGGTTCTCGGGATAACCGTCAAAAATCTCGAAATCGAGCCAGCGTTTATCGGGGGCCATGGCGGTAATTCTACCCTGTGTGAAAGGCAGCGGATCGTAGTCCACCGTCATTCCCCGTAAGACGACATTCTCGCAGTTTTCAAAGGTAATGGCGCGGATCGTCTCCGTGCAAACCAGCTCCACGTCCTTGGCAATCATCTCCACGTTCTTCAAATCCTTGAAATACAGGTGATGGCCGTTCTGCGGCTTGACACGATAGACGCCTGGAGGAATGACGATTTTACCGACTCCGGATTTCAAACCGTCGTCAATGATCTTCCGTAAATCCATCGCTGGAATTTCCTGCTTTTCGGCAGCAAGCGGTGTTGTCGGCGCAGTTGCCTCAGCTCCTTTGACCATCGCGGGCAAGCATACTGCAAGGGTTTGGATTAAGGCTAGAGTCGGCAGTATTTGAGAATACGGTCTTAGAGTCTTCGTCATTTTAGTGTTTTTGAGATGCATCATTTTCATTTTTCTATCGTTCTTGCACAAAACTTGTAGGGTGAAATTGCGCCCGACCGGGCTTTTCACTTGAGGTTTTCACTTTGAGTATCATTGGAAGGTTTTTCTGCCTGTATGGTCTTCGTTTCACCATTGACGCGGACCTTGACCTCGCCCGGTTCGGGCGATGCGATGCGATAGTTGACGACCTTGCCATCCTTCCATTCGATATCCACCGTGAAGCCGCCCCGTGCCCGCAGGCCGGCGACCTTGCCATCGGGCCAGGCTTTGGGTAAAGCAGGCAGGAGTTGGATTTCCCCGGCATGGCTTTGGAGGAGCATCTCGGAGACTCCGGCGGCGTAACCGAAATTGGCATCAATCTGGAACGGCGGGTGGGTGGCGAGGAGATTGGGAGTGATGGAGGTGCGGATGAGACCGGAGAGGATTTTGTAGGCGCGGTTGCCATCCAGGAGGCGGGTCCAGACGCAGATTTTCCAGGCGCGGCTCCAGCCCGTCGAGGCGTCGCCACGGGCATTCATGGAAACTTCCGCGGCTTCGGCGAAATCGGGCGTGGTGAAGGGAGCGATCTGCCGTCCCGGATAGATGGCGATCATGTGCGAGAAGTGGCGGTGCGTGTCTTTGGGGTCGTCGAGATCCTCCGCCCACTCTTGGAGTTGGCCCCATTTTCCGATCTTCGGACCGAGCAGGCGGGAGCGCAGCGATTCGACCTTGGCGCGGAAGCCGGCATCCACACCGAGGGTGCGTGAGGCTTCGATGGTATTGGTGAAAAGATCATGCGCCAGCTGCTGGTCGTAGGAATTCCCTGCGGCGATGGGGCCGTGTTCGGGGGACTTGCCCGGAGGGGCAACCAGTTTGCCGTCGGCATTTTCTTTGAGTATGTCCTCCCAGAATTCACAGAGTTCTTTGAGGACAGGATAGGCGCGGGTGCGGAGGTATTCTTTGTCGAGGGTGAAGGCG
>JBIPND010000360.1:0-4351 GCA_044374015.1 Luteolibacter sp.
TGGAAATGTGCGACGCCCAACAGACGCGCCACCCGGTGCGGATTCCCAACCTCAAAATCGGGCGTGGCCAGCATAACGACTTCGTGCTACGCAATGACAGCATTTCGGGCAACCATTGCGTCCTGGACTGCAACCGCGAGGGCGAATGGAGCATTACCGATCTCAACTCCGGCAACGGCGTGGTCCTCAACGGCACTCAGGTCAGGCAGGCCACGCTGCGGCAAGGCGACACCATCGAGTTGGGCGAACTGAAAATGCGCTTCCTGCTGCGCGCTTGATCCGTTTTTCAATCCACCCACCCCATGGCTCAGGAAATCCGCACTTATCTGGTAGGTCGCCGCAACAGCACGGTGGCCTGCGACATCGCTTTGCCGGAAAGCGAGACGTCGGTGAGCCGCAAGCACCTGGAGCTAACCGTCACCCCCACCGGGCAGTGCTACATCGTGCATGTGCATCCCCAGAACACCACCCAGGTCCAGGGGCGCGACGGCGCGTGGGTGCGAATCACTCAGGATTATGTGGAACTGGATACTCCGCTGATGTTGGGCACTCACCAGACCACCGCCCGGAATCTGCTGGCCTTGCTGCGGCAACCTCCCTCCACGCCGTCTTCTTCCGCCCAGCACGCCCCTGCAAGTGGCCAACTGGAATGGGACCCCGAACGCGGGACTTTTCTGAAACGCTGAGCGAGGATCCGCCCACCAAACCACCATGGCCACCCCCACCCCGTCATTTCGCGCAAGCGAGGCCCCGAGTCGCATCGAGCGGTTCTGGACCTTGGTGCTGGCCGCCTGTCTCGGCGCGGTCTTCGTGGTCGTGCTGAATCTCGCCGGCCCTTGGCAAATCAAATCCATAACTCCCACCGGCAAGGAAGTGGTGGAAATCGACTTCAGCCGCATTCTGGTGAACTGGTCCTACTATCAGGATCATGAGGGCCGGCAGATCGACGAGCGCAACTGGGTTTCCGTGCAGGCTTTCATGTGGGTGGCGATGTTCATCGGGATGGGCGAGTTGTGGATCCGCGCGCGGGCGATGCGGGCTGACCAGGCGATCCTCCGTGCGCGGTTGCTGCCCGAAGACGAGCGCAGCCTGCTGACCGCCGAGGAGCTGAAACCAGTCTATGTGAAAGCCCGGGGCATGTCGCGCACGGCGGTGCTGCCGGTGCTGGTGAGGCGTCTCTCGATGGAATTCCGGAAATCCAAATCCATCGACCGGGTGAACGCGCTGCTGGACTCCAGCCTGGAACTTTTCCTCCATCAGCTCGATCTGCGCTACACTCTGCTCCGCTATCTGGTGTGGGTGATCCCGACGTTGGGTTTCATCGGCACCGTGATCGGGATTGCCAACGCAATGTCATTCGCGGGCAGCGGCGCGGTCGGACCGGACCACTTGCTGGGGCCGACCACCCAGAGACTGGCGGTGGCGTTTTACACCACCTTGCTCGCATTGCTGCAAAGTGGTCTGCTGGTGTTAGGCATGAACTCGGTGCAGGCCGGCGAGGAACAAGCCGTCAACGATGCCGGCCAATACTGCCTTGAAAATCTCGTGATGCGCCTGATGGAGCCCGGCCAAATCGAGGAGGCCCGGAGGCGTGATGCCTGATTTCACCATTTTTCATAACGACTAACCAAACACCACCATGAGCGATCCCAATGACAAAACCCGCCTGATCCGGCGCAGTTCCTCCGGCGATGCCGGGGCGCCGCAAAATCCACCACCGCCACCGGGATACGGTGCGCCTCCACGCGACCCGGAGCAAACCGTCTATGGCGGTGGCGCTGCAAACCGCGCCGCGAATCCTGACGAGACCCGCATCATCCGGCGTGAGGATCCGGCGGCGAATCAGGCACCTGCCGCAGCGCCGGACGAAAGGACCGTGTTAGTGCGTCGCTCGTCATCCAGCAGCCCAGCCGGGACCGCTACGGCCGATGATCTGCCGGAAGGCCCGGTGGTCGGCTGGCTGGTCGTGATCGAAGGCCCCGGTCGTGGCAAGTCCGTGACCCTCGGCTACGGCATGAACCCTATCGGTCGCGAGCCCGGGAACCGGGTGATCCTGCCCTTCGGCGACATGCAGATTTCCCGCACCAAGCATGCCACCGTCACCTATGATCCGCGCGGACGGAAATTTTTCATCCAGCACGGAGAATCATCCAACCTGACGTATGTGGGGGAACTGCCGGTGTTGTCACCCGTGGAACTCAAATCTGGCGACATCATCCGACTTGGCGACACCACGGTGCTCAAGTTCATCCCCTTGTGCGGCGATGAGTTCAACTGGGATTGAGCCCGTGCTCGAGCCGCTAGATGGCGTGCCGGACTCCTCGCCGCAAAGCGACGGGTTGATGGAGGAGCGTGATTTCGCGGGTCGGCAGTCCCAGGGCGCGCGTGAAGTCCAAGAGGACAGCTACGGCGTCATCCCGCGTGCGGAATTCGCGGGCGCGCCCGGCGATTTGTTTCTCGTGGTGGCTGACGGGATGGGTGGCCACGCCGCCGGGGAAGTCGCCAGTTCGCTGGCGGTGAATACCTTCGCCGAGACCTTCCTTGAATCCGGCACCGCCTGCGACTCCGGACGTTTGTGGGATTGCCTGGAGGAAGCCAACCGCCGCATCGCCCGAGAACTCAAGGACCGAGGCAATGCCGTGGAAGGCATGGGCACTACTTTGCTTGCCGTGCTCCTTCGCGGCCGCTCGGCGCGCTGGATGAGCGTCGGCGATTCCCCCCTTTATCTGATCCGAGGCCATCAACTGCATCGGCTCAACCGCATCCACTCGAAAGCCACCGAGCTTGCGGATCAAGTCCAGGCTGGCGAGATCACCGAAGAACAGGCGCGCACGGATCCCTCACGCCACACCCTGATGTCGGCACTCATCGGCGAAACCATCTACGAAGTGGACGATCCTCAACCGGTAAATCTGATCGCGGGTGATGTGCTCATTGCCGCCACTGACGGCATCGAAACCCTCACCGGGGAGGAAATCACCGCCGTGGTTTCCAGCCTCCATGCACAGGATGCGTCCGCCCTTGCCGAGGGTCTGCTCCAAGCCGTGCAAAGCAGGGAGTTTCCCAAACAGGACAACACCACCGTGGTCGTGGTGCGGATTCCCGCCTGACGCCGCGCCAAAGCTCCCATCCTCATGCTCCGCAGAAACCGAGAGATCGTCATTTTCAACCTGTCGGCCATCGACTTGTTCTGCTCGGGCATGGGTGCGGTGATGGTCTTGATGGTGATGTTGATGCCCTACTACCGGAAACAGGCACCGATTCCTCCGGAGGTGACACCACCGCCGATCGCTCCGTTGGTGGTGGTTACGCCGCCCGTGCCGCCGGTTCCAGTGCCACCTGCTCCCGCCCCCACTCCCCCCAAGCCTGTGCCGGAACCAAGCGTGTTGATCCACGATTTGGAACTCATGATCGTCATCGACACCACCTCCAGCATGGGCGGCCAAATCGACGACCTGCGAGGCACCTTGGGAACGATCGTCAGCGTGCTCTCGCGTCTCAGCAAGAACCTCAAGGTGGGCGTGGTTGCCTATCGCGACCATGGCGATGAATACGTCGTGCGTGGATTTTCCCTGCGGCGTGTTAAGGCAGATGATGCGGGAATGAGAGCACTCCGGGAATTCATTGGGGGATTGAAAGCCGATGGTGGCGGTGATTTGCCCGAGGCGGTGGCGGAAGCCGTGCATGCCGCGACCCTTCCCAGCGCGGGCTGGACTCCGTTGGTGAAACTTCCCGAGCGCTCCAGACAGATCATCCTATTGGTGGCGGACGCGCCGGGTCATGACCTCATGGCCTCCAAGGCCGGCCCCAGTGCGAGCGCGTGGCAAGCGGGCGATGCGCGGCGCGGTGTCTATTGCGCCGTGCCACCGGTTTCCGCCGGATATTTCAAACCCCTCGCGGCGGCAGGAAAAGGCCACATGGTGGCATGGACCGACATGCTCGGTGCCATTCTCGATGTGGTGATCGATCGAAAATAACTTCTTACTCTGATGAAAAATTCCGATTCTACATCCGAATCTACCCCGGCACCATCCGGACAGGCCAAACTCTCGGTCGTCACATCCATCAGCCAGGGAGCCCGCGACCATCAGGAAGACGCCTGCGGCCATTGGTCCGAGCCCGCGGGTAAACGACTTTTCGCAGTCGTCGCCGACGGTGCCGGCGGCCATGGCGGCGGCGCGGAGGCATCCAAGGCCACCATCGCCTCGGCGGCGCGGACCTGGGAGAAGATTCCTGCCAGTGACCTGGCGGATCCCGCCGCATTCCTGGCGCAGTGGATGCAGGACGCGCACCTCGCGGTGAACGAGGCGTCAGCCAAGATCCACCGCTCGGCGCGGGCGGTGGTGGTCGC
>JBIPND010000361.1:0-4328 GCA_044374015.1 Luteolibacter sp.
CCGAGCACTTCGTCTTCGGTCACGGAGATGGTGAGCAAGGTCTGCCTGTCGCTGGTGATCCCGGCGGCTTTGAGCTGCTTGTAGAATGAAACGTTGGAGCCGCCGACGATGATGGCGTAAATGACATCCGGCTTTTTGAGTTTGATCTTGTTGATCAGGGAGCCGAACTGGGTGTGGCCGAGGGCATAGTATTCCTCGCCGACCACTTTGCCTTTGAGCACGTTTTCGATGTGCTTGCGGGCGATTTTGTTGGAGGTGCGCGGCCAGATGTAGTCGGAGCCAATCAGATAGAACGACTTCGCTTTCTTTTCCTTGGCGATCCAGTCAAGGCCCGCAAGGATCTGCTGGGTGGCTTCCTGGCCGGTGTAGATGACATTCTTGGATTGCTCGAGACCTTCATAAAAGGTCGGGTAGTATAACATTCCGTTTTCCTTTTCGAATACGGGGAGCACGGCTTTGCGCGAGGCGGAGGTCCAGCAGCCGAAAACGGTGCCGACCTTGTCACTGACGAGCAGCTTCTTCGCCTTTTCCGCGAAGGTGGGCCAATCGCTGGCACCGTCCTCCTTGATGACTTTGATTTGCCGTCCGAGAACTCCGCCGGCGGCGTTGATCTGGTCGATCGCGAGTTGTTCGGCCTGGATGGATCCGGTTTCACTGATCGCCATGGTGCCGGTGGCGGAGTGCAATTGGCCGACGGTGACCGTGTCGTCAGTGACGGCAAGTCCGGTGGTGTTCACCTCGGACGTGGGGGGCTTGGCCTGGACGGACGCGGTGGCGAACGCGAGACAAGCGACCTTGAGAGCAAGGTGGGCGAGTGGTTTGATTTTCATGATTTTGAATCGGATGTTGGATGGTGAAGTGAGATGGAAAACTGGCTGTCTCACGTCGCTGCCGTTTGAGCATGGCTTGTGCCACGGGGGGATGGCGCGGGGTGAAATCGGTTCACGATGGATGCCGCATATCCGACCATGCGAGTGGGTGCTGATCCCGGCGATGCCAGTCCTTGCCCAGTTTGGTACGGGGTTTGCTCGCCGGGGGATCAGGCCGCATGCTGAACGCCATTCATCATCCCAGAATCGAGTTATCTAACACCATTTTGATCGATCCCGAAATCGTCGATTCGAAGCGGTTGCAGATGTTTTACGCATCGGTGCGGCTGGGCAGCTTCGCGGCGGCGGCGCAGGTTTTGTCGGTGAGTCCGTCCGCGATCAGCCATGCGATGAAGGGGCTGGAGGAAGATCTTGGATGTTCGTTGTTCCGGCGCTTCGGGCCGCAGGTCAAGCCGACTGGCGCTGCGGTCCGGCTGTTACCCATGGTCGACGAATTGTTGGCCCGGATGTCCTCGATGAAGCGCGAAATGGCGGCGCTGGACGGTCGGGCGGAGAGTCTGGTGGTCCGCATGCCGAGCGCGTTGGCGGGACTTTTCCAAACCGGGATGCTGGCGACTTTTTCCGAGTGTTTCCCGGCAGCCAATCTTGAAATTCTGCTCGACCGTGGCGAGTCCGACGATTCAACGGAACCGCCGGTGGATTTCGAAATCAACTACCTGCAGCAATTTCCAGGCGACCGGATCCGGCGCGACCTGATGACCGAGGAGTTCGAGGCTTATGTCGCGCCATTTCACGGATTGGGGCAGAAATCACGGATCTCGGTCACGGAGCTGAGACAAAATTTGCTGATTTTCCCGGATCGGTTCGTGCACCAGTCACTCAGCCAACAGATTGGCGGCAGGGGCGCGGGGCTGGATTTGAAGTCGTGGATCCTGCCAAATCCAGTCGCGGCCCGGGAGCTGGCGCTGCACGGCCAGGGAATTGTTTTCCTGCCGCAGTGGGCGGTGGGCAGCGCCGGACGGGACGGCACGCTGGTGCACCTGAAGCTTCCCGGCCTTGAGATCAGCCGGACCTGCCGCGCGTGGTGGGAAGCGAGTCGCCCGCTGACTTGGGTGGCGGAGGTTTTTCTGAGCTTGTTGGTCGCAGAAATGGACGGTGGATGATAACCGACGATTGATGCGGTCACTCACCAACCCCGTGACAGCAGTTCCTTCACGCTGACCTTGTTGAGTCTTTCGACGAGCCTTGTGCGCTTCATCCAGAATCACGCAATCCCATGAGATGCCTCGGAGTATCCCGGCTGGCCCAAGTGAGCAGGCTGTTAGCGCTGGTGCCGAGGTGGGCGTTGATGTCCGCCCAAGCGGCGGGCGAGGGGCCGGCGATGTTTTCCGGGCGCTCGCAATGGGTGATACGCTCGGCGTAGGGCATGGCATCGTAGGCATCGCGATCCGGCACGGGGCGGCGGCGTTGGTCATCCAGGGCCTTGCGGCCGGCGGCATCGAGCGGTTCCCAGATGCGGGCGGTGATGGCTTCCTTTTCCTCGTCGGTCAGGCCGCGCTGCCAGCTACGGGCGGTGAAGCATTCCTGCCGGATGTCCAGCGGCGCGGTTTCGACCCAAGCGGCGACGGGGATGTCGCCCTTTTGGGGCGTGGCGAGCTTGAGCGCACCCATGGAGGTGTGGAAGCTGCGGGGTTTGAAGCCGTTGGCGTGGCCGTTGCGTGCCTCGACCCGTTCGTGAGGACCGGCACCGATGTGCTTGGCGCGTTCCATCAGCATGGCGGCGTTCATGAGCGGCCCACAGCACTTTCGATGATTCTGATTGCAATCCATTGAAATCGTTCGAGTGATGAGAGGACGCCCGTGGGATTTCATGATGTTGAGGGGTTCGACTCAGCGGAGAGCTGGCTTGACCTTGTTCGCAATGCCGGTGGTGAGGCAGGAATCAATCCAATTTGCTGAGCGGGAGAATTCCTAGCTGAAATGCCTTGGCGACGGCGGAAGGGGCGTTCGGGGCGTTGAGTTTTTCGTAAATATGACCCACGTGACTCACCACCGTGGTGAGGCCGATGTGGAGTCGCTCGGCGATTTCCTTTTTCACGCGGCCTTCCGCAAGCATGGTGAGCACTTCCAGTTCCCGCATCGAGAGCAGGTGCTCGATTTCGCTGGGCGGGAGTTTGTTTTTCAGGGTCTTGAGGACGAATTTCGCCAACTTGGTATCCAGCGAAGCCCCGCCCTCCATGACGGTTCGGATTCCTTCGGTGAGTTGTCTCACGGTGGAGGATTTGAGGAGGTAGCCGGCGGCGCCGAGCATGATCGCCTTGAGCACGTCCTCTTCCCGGTTGGATTGGGTGAGGATGATGATTTTCGCTTGAGGGATCACGTTGTTGAAGTGGACGATTGCCTCCAAGCCGCTCGCGCCGGGAAGATGGAGATCGAGAAGGATGATGTCCGGCTCTTGATACTCCTCGCGATCCCGAAGGCTGCGCAGGGCGCGCTCGGAGGTTCCAAACTGGCTGGTCACTTCCATGTCTGGCTCCTTACTCAGGGCTAGCCCGACAACCTCCCGGTATTCCGGGTGGTCTTCGATCATCATGATGCGGATTTTTCGATTCATCGGATTTTTTGATTATTTGCGAAATGCCCATTTCCGGGTTTTGAGATTCAGCTGGATGGAAGTTCCCCCCTCGGGAGGACTTTTGACGCTCACCTTTGCCCCCAGTAATTTGGCCCGGCGCTTGAGTGATGCGGGCACTCCATCGTTCTCGGCAATGTCCACTCCCAGGCCGTTATCGGAGATTTTCATGTGCACGCGATCCGTCTCGGCTGTCAGTTCTGTGGTGTAACGGGTGGCTGCGGAGTGGCGGCTGATGTTCACCAGACATTCCTTGTAAAACAAAAACAGATCGGCACGGGTGCGAGCGGGGAGTGCTTTGAGATGTTCCTCGCCGGTGATTGAAATTTCGTGCTCCAGCTTCGCCATGATGCGGTTAGATGTCCGCTGCATGTCAGCGAGGATGTCGGTGTAGAGCCCCTTGGCGGACAGCATGTCGCTGCAATGGCGCACGGCGATGCCCGAGCGTTCGGTCTCCGAGCGGATCCGCCGATAGAGCGTGGCCATTTCCGTCGGGGAATCTCCGGCGTCTGCCGCGAGATCACTCAGCAAGCCGATGGTGTGGAGGTTCGCGCCCAGTTCGTCGTGCAGGTCCGCGGCAAGACGTTCCCGGATTTGTGCGATCTGGCGCATCCGCCTGATGCGCTCAATGAGGATGACAGAAACGATCCCCGCGGCAAGGAGCACGGCGAGCCAGCCCAGCCGATTCAGATTGGCCTTCTGGCGCAGATAGCGGCGGTCCAGTTCCTTGGTGATGACGGGGCGTTCGGTTTCCAGATCATGCCGCCTTGCCAGTTGGTTCATCCAATCCCTGACAGGCAGGATATTGCCATAAAGGTTGCGACCATCGGTGAGCGATGCGGGTGAGCGCCCGGGGGCATTCACTG
>JBIPND010000362.1:0-4316 GCA_044374015.1 Luteolibacter sp.
TGCCTGCCTTACGGGCGTCGGGAAGGGGCGACTGGCAGGGATCCGTTTCCTTCCACCAGCGCTGAGTGTGCGGGCATTCCCCCATTTTCGCCATATCCGCGGCGAAGTCTTGGCCGGTGTATTCGAGGTAGGCGAAGAGGTAGGTTTTGCCGGCGATGTCGCGTTCGAAAATCGAAAAATTCCTGATGTTGGATTTTTTGATGGTCGCACCCACTTCCGGCCATGGATTGGCGTGCAGTTTGTGATAATACTCGGCCTTTTCAGGCTTCAGGCCGGTGACCCATGCGTGGCGTTCGACTTTGCTAGGAGCACAGGATGAGGCAAGCGCGGTGATGGCGCAGGCCGTGATGACGAGGGATGGGATTTTCATGAGACGGACTTCAGGAAAAGATAAAGAACAAGGATGCCATGGTGAGGAAGAGAAGAAGCGAGAGAAGCTTGTAGTTGCCTATTCCCTTCCAGCCTGGTGCGCGGAGGGCGGCGGAGGGATTTTCCCAAACAAGGGCGGCGCTTTCCTTGGTGTGGACCTGGGGAAACATGGCCGACACAACAAAGAGAATCAGCGTGCAGATCAGAAACAGATAGAATGCGGCCATCAGGAAGGGCACGCTCCAGCCGGTGGTTGCCTTGTTCCAGTCTAGCAAGAAGACTGCGAAGCCGAGCAGGGTGCCGACGACCAAGGTGGTGGCCGCCCCGGTGGCGGATGCGCGCTTTTGAAAAACACCCCAGAAGAACACCGCGGTGATGGGCGGAGCGATGTAGCTGATGAGCGATTGGATGCCTTGGAAAATGCTGGCATAACGCCCGAGCTGGAGCGACCAGACGATGGCAATGATCATGGTCAAAAACCCGGTGAATCGGCCGATCCGGACCAGTGTGCGATCGTCGGTCGCGGGACGCCAACGTTTCACGAGGTCGTAGCTGACAAGAGTGGAAACGGAGTTCAGCGCGCCGGAAACGGTCCCCATCAGCGCGGCGAGCAGAGCAGCGGTGATGACGCCGCGGAGGCCGATGGGCAGCAACTCGCGGATCATGAAAGCATAGGTGTCCTGGGTGTCCGGCTCACCGTTTTTCTGAGCCATTCCGGCGACATCAAGTGTTCCGTTTTGCACCAGCGCGTAGCACATCAGACCGGGCAGGACGAAAAGGAATACGGGAAGAATCTTGATGAAACCGGCAAACAGCGGCCCGACCCGCGCGTGATTCTCATCCTTGGCACCAAGAACCCGCTGCACGATCGTCTGGTCCGCGCACCAATACCAAATGCCAATGATGGGATATCCTAACAAAACAGCATACCATGGTAGTCCCGAGCTGTCGCCGTGCGGGCGGATGACGGTCAACTTGACCGGCTCAACATTGGCCACCAGCTCCTGCCAGGAACCGAGCTTGTTGAAACAAATCACCGTGATGATGACCGCTCCTAACAATAGCACGACGGTCTCTATGGCTTCCGTGAACACCACCGAGGCGAGGCCGCCGAGTATGGTGTAAATGCCGACCAGCGCGCAGATGGCGATGATGCTGACCGTGATATCGATTCCGAACATTCCATTGATCACCACTCCGCCGGTGTAGAGCGAGAACCCGATGTGAATGAAGATCGCTGAAAAAACCGAGATGACCGCAAGCATATCCCGGCACGCGCCGTTGTAGCGCTTCTGCAGGAAATCCGGGAGCGTGGTGACTTTGGCCCGGATATAAAATGGCACGAAAAAGAGTGATAGGACGATGAGCGTGAACGCCGCCATCCACTCGAAATTTCCATAAGCGAGGCCGTTCACGTAGCCTTCCTGCGCGAGAGCCACCAAATGGATGGTGGAGATGTTTGTGGAAAAAAGAGCAAGTCCGATGACCGGCCATTTCAAGCTCTTGCTCGCGAGGAAGTAGTTGTTAGCGACATCCGGATCCTTCTTCCGCCCGCGGAGGCCGACCCAGACTCCCAAGGAGACAATGGCGAGTAGGTAGGCGATGATGATGGCGATATCGATCGATTGATTCATGCGCAGGCGTGTTCGCTTGGGTTTCTGGATTTTTTACAGTTCGGCGATCGGTGACCCTGACCGTTGGGGTAGATCCTAGCGATGTGAGTGATGAGGTCTTGCGTGATTCATCGGCGGCGAATATTGAACAAGGCATGAAACCCGTCTCTCCTTCCCCGATCTACCAAAGCGGACGCAATACCTTTGAAATTGACGATTGCCGGCTCCAGGTGAAGGCGATGCGGGAAGGAAAGATCGAATTGCAGGCTTTGTCGAAGGGGCACTATCCGGGAAAAAGAATGGATTCGAACATTCTCCCGGGGCTGGCAAATGTCGGTTTCTGGAACTGCCGCGGAACCCAGGACTGGGGACTGGATGTCCACCGGAACGAGGGCCTGGAGTTGGTGTTTTTGGAGACCGGCGGGATGGGATTCAAGGTGGACGGACAAAGTCACACGCTTCACGCCGGGAACTTGACGGTGACCCGGCCATGGCAACTGCACAAACTGGGTGACCCGAACATCGGGCGCGGACGCTTATACTGGTTGATTCTGGACGTCGGCGTGAGGCGACCGAACCAAGAGTGGAGCTGGCCTGCGTGGGTCATTCTTGATCCGAAGGATCTGACTGAACTGACGCGGAAGCTGCGGCAGGGCGAGCAGTCCGTCTGGGTGGCGACACCGCGGGTCCGGGATATTTTCCGGGATCTCGGGGACTGCGTGCAGCGGTGGAAAAAGCCGGGGATGACGTCTCGCCTCGCGGTTGGCGTCAATCGGCTGTTGGTCGAACTCCTCGACGTCCTGACCGAGCAGCAACTCGTGGAGTCGCCGGAGCTCGTCACGCGGCGGCGGACCGTGGAATTGTTTCTCAAGGACCTTTCTGATAGTCCATCCAGCGCGGCGGAGCCGTGGACGCTTGAATCCATGGCAGGTCACTGTGGCATGGGCATCACGGCGATGGCGAAGTATTGCCGGGAGCTGGTGAACAACGGGCCGATGGGGTATTTGAACCTGTGTCGCCTGGAGCACGCCGCGCGCGAGCTGAGGCAGAGGCCAGCGGCTTCTATCACCGAGATCGCGATGTGGGCCGGCTTCAACTCAAGCCAGTATTTCGCCACGTCATTTCTCCGGCAATTCCAGATGACGCCCAGCCGCTGGCGCATGCCGGGGACCTCTAAAACGACAAAACCATCTAAACTTTAAACCTAGACAGGAAGATGGGAAACCAAACAATACACAGAAAATGAACGGGCTACGGATTCATTAAACCGCTAAGCGGGTGGGATTAATCATAGGCCTAAGTTATTGGTTATTCGTGAGATTTGCAAGATCCGTGGTGCCTATTTTTTGGCTACGGTTTTTTGGTGTTTGGGGCTCCTGCTTGTCAGGTGGATTCGAGAACCAAGATGCGGCCGTCGTCCAAATGGATTTCAGGTGCCTTCTACGTCGGCGTTTGGTCGAATCCTTCGGGATCGGTATTGGATGGATTCCGGGGACGGTTGAACCAGTCGGGGTCAGGTTCGTCGTCGGGAATCCACTCGTTGATGGCGATTGGCAGCTCGTGATGCCACCTCACAGCTCGAAAAACTCCGCGTCAAACCTCGCCATTACGTAAGGAAACGGCGGTTCCAGCCCGGCGGCCTGCTCAGCTTCCTCCTCTTCCTTGCCCAGGCGCTTGGCGAGAAGTCGCTGTTCCTTGTCGAGGCCGAAGCCGTCTTTGGTTTCCTCACTCATAGCGACCAGAACCTCCCCGCCAGATTGCGGTTGCGTAGCACTTGGAGCGCGGTGTTGAAGCATCGTTTCCCGGGGCTAGCAGGCTGCTGAAGATGGGATCCGCAATTCCGGCGGCCAGTCCGGTTTGGAGCCTGATGGGCTCGATGGGTGTCGGGTCCGGAATCCGCTGGGGTGCGTGGGCGAGGTTCCAGAACTGGTCATGCTTCACGAACGCGGTCCAGGTGGCATCCATCGGCAGATCGGGCGAGAACCCTGGCGGCGAAAGGAAATAGATGGTGGCGATCTTGATCGCGTCGAACTCGGGATCGGGGGTTCCTTCCAGCAGGTTGCCCATCTCGACCTCTACCATCGGCTTGTATTTGGATGTCACGGTAAGCCACGGGCGGTCCCGTGCCGGTGTGGACCTCCCATAGTTGATGACGAGCAACGCACTGAAACCATCAAGGAACGGATTGCCCTTGATGACATCGAGCTTGGCCGCGGGACGGTACACGCGTAAATGGGGTCAGTGAAAGCGCCGGGATAAACCGGCTTGGAAATGAGAATGAAAGAGTCTTACAAAGAACAACTAGCCATTGACTTTGGCCACAAACCCTACGCT
>JBIPND010000363.1:0-4313 GCA_044374015.1 Luteolibacter sp.
CCGGAGCAGCGAACACCTCCACGGTTAGTTTCGTGGCTGCCACCACTGGCCCAACGGACGCGTTAGGCAAGAACAGGTTCCTCGTCTCTTCAGAAGCCACCAACACCAACGGGATTGTTGGCGCGTGGGCAATTACAAACACTCTCGTTAGCGGGAACTCAGTCCCGGACTATGCGACCTACAACGGCTCAGGTTACGTGGTTCCGTTGGGTGCTGCTGCGCTTACCGATCACGCAGGCCTTGTCGCCGCAGGCGCAGGGGCAAACGTTAATTTCGGGGGTTCCACGACCCTCGACTTAGCAGCACTTCGGACCCTCAACACGCTTCGGATTACAAATTCCGCTGGCACCCCCACCATCAATTTAAATGCCTTCAACCTGGAGACTTTCGGCATTCTGTCCGCTGGCGGCGGTGGAGCGGCCATCAGCCAAGGCACGGGGTCGGGTTTCCTGACTATTCCCACGGCCACGCCAGGTGGCGCGATCGGTGAAAGTGCCAATCTTTATATCAGTAACTCTGGAAGAGCCAGTGCGATCTCAGTAGCGATCAAGGACAATGGTGCTTCAAAGCTGACGCTGGTAAAATCCGGTTTGGCTGGTGTCACAAGCACCGGCACCTTGCAGCTGAACAACACGGGCAACAGCTACTCAGGAGACACGGTGGTCAACGAGGGCGACTTGAATTTGGGAGCCTCCAACGTGATTCCAGATGGCGCAAGCAAAGGCAATCTCGTCCTCGATGGAAGCAATGCAAGGTTTCTGATGACCCCACAAACTGCGGGCACGGCTTTTTCAGAAACCATCAACGGCTTGAATGGCAGGGGCACGGTACTAAGCAACGCTACCTCCGGCACATCAACCCTGACCGTCGGCAGTGGCGATGCGAACGGCAACTTCAGCGGCACTCTCATCAATGGCGGGGTTGCCGCGCTGGCGCTCACCAAGACCGGCGCAGGCACGCAGACCCTCTCCGGCGCGAACACCTACACCGGCGCGACCAACGTCAATGGAGGCAAACTGGTGGTGAATGGCAGCATCTCCACCAGCACGCTCACCACCGTGGCCGCCAGCGCGACCCTCGGGGGGAATGGAACCGTCGGCAAGACGATCATCAATGGCACCCTTGCTGTTGGCAATAGCCCGGGCACCATGACGTTCACCGACACGCTCGGCCTTACCGGTGCAACCATCATGGAAATCGATGGCACATCCGGGGCAGGAGTGACGGGAGGTCATGATTTCGTCAACCTCACTGGCAGCGGGGCGGCTGGCGTGCTTACCACTGGCGGCACGATGACTCTCGATATGGGTGTGATTTTCAGCGTTGGAAGCTACTCGTGGGATCTGTTTGATATGGCCAGCGAAACAGGAACTTTCACATCCATCTCGCTAGCGGATCAGTATTCCGGAAGTCTTATCAATACCAGCGGTGTCTGGGATCTGACCAGCGGCGACAACACGTGGCAGTTCACCGAGTCCACCGGCGTACTGGGGCTCACCGTCATCCCAGAACCCCGCGCCGCGCTGCTCGGAGGTCTCGGCCTGCTCGCCCTGTTGCGGCGGCGTCGCTGAAGCGCTGAGTTGTCGCCCTTGGGCTTTTTCTCTCACCGAAACACCGAGCCGCAGGCTGCCAAAAACACCGCAATACTGATTTCCCAGAGTGAATGGGTTTTCTCCGGGATACCCGCAGGGCCAGCGTTGCGCCGCTGGCCCTGCATTCCCATTCATCCCAAAATGCGTTCAATTTCAACCAATCCGAGCACGCCCATTCATCCCATGCGCCGACTTCCTCTTCTGCTCTTCTCCGTGGCATCCTTCGCTGTGATGCCGGTGACACCCTCCCGCGCCGCCGGCGGGCCGGAAGCCCAGCCGTTGCCGGACTTCACCCAAGGTGGAAAGCCGGACGCGTCTCACGACTGGACCCTCGGTCCGACCGGGGCCCGCGGCTGGATCCACACCGCCAATGGCCACTCGCGGCTGGCCCGGCAGATTTTAGTCACGGCCGTGGCCAAAGGCTCGCCAGCAGATGGCGTGCTCAGCATCGGCGATGTCATCCTCGGCGTGGGCAGCCAGAAATTCGCCGAGGACGCGCGCATCCAGTTTGCCAAGGCGATTGCCGAAGCGGAATCGGAGCGAGGCGGTGGTGAACTCCCGCTGCTGCGCTGGCGCGAAGGCAAGTCCGAGGTGGTGGAATTGAAATTGCCCGTGCTCGGCAGCTACAGCGCCACCGCGCCGTATGATTGCACGAAGTCGCAGCGCATTTTCGAGCAAGGCTGCGCCTCACTCGCCCAGCGCATGGGAGCGGAGAGATACGGGGCCGGCATGCACTCGATTCCCCGCTCGCAGAACGCCCTCGCCTTGCTCGCCAGCGGAAACAAGGATTACCTCCCGCTGCTCCGGCGCGAGGCGAAATGGGCGGCGGATTTCACCACGAATGGCTATCTGTCATGGGACTACGGTTACCTCCTGGCCTTCCTCGGCGAATACGTCATCGCCACCGGCGATCAGTCGGTGATGCCCGGCCTCAAGCGGCTCGCGCTGGAAACCGCGCGCGGCCAGAGCCATGTCGGCACCTGGGGCCACCAATTTGTCCAACCTAACGGCAATCTGGGCGGCTACGGCTGCATGAATCAACCGGGCCTCAGCCTTGCCATCGGCATGGTGCTCGCCCGCGAGGCCGGCGTGATGGATCCGGTGCTGGATGCCGCCATCGCCAAGGCCGCCGGCTTCCTCCGCTGGTATGTCAACAAGGGCGCTGTCCCCTACGGCGACCACCAGCCTTTCCCCGCCCACGAAGACAACGGCAAATGCGCGAGCGCGGCGGTGCTGTTCGACCTGCTAGGCGACCGCGAGGCAGCGGCGTTTTTCTCGAAAATGGCCACCGCCGCCTACAGCGAGCGCGAGTGCGGACACACCGGCAATTATTTCAATATCCTCTGGGCGCTGCCAGGCGTCGCCCGCTGCGGCCGGCAGGCGATCGGTGCCTACATGAAGGAACAGGGCTGGTATTACGACCTCGCCCGCGGCTGGGACACCCGCTTCCTCTATCAAGGCTCACCCGTCGGTGCCGAGGAACATGGCAAATACACCAACTGGGACTGCTCGGGCAGCTATCTGCTCGCGTATGCGCTGCCACTCAAAAGCCTGCACCATACCGGCAAGAAGGAGTTTTCCATCCCGCCGCTCAACCCCGCGGAGGTCACTGCCGTCATCGATGCCGGACGCGACTTCGCCTACACGGGCGATGCGAACGCCTATCTCGCGCGCACCACGGATCAGTTGTTGGCCGGCCTTGCGAGTTGGTCGCCGTTTGTGCGCAAGCGCTCGGCAGCCGCTCTGGGCGCACGCGAGGGTGATTTCCTCCCGGCATTGATGAAGTTGCTCGCCGGATCCGACGTTTACGCGCGCTACGGTGCCAGCGAGGCCCTCGGCGCGCTCGGCCTGCGTGCCAATGCCGCCGCCCCGCAACTCCGCGCCGCCCTCCAGAGCTCCGATCCTTGGCTGCAAATTCTCGCCGCCCAAGCCATCCTCAGGCTCGGGCCGGCGGAGCGCAAAGCCAGCGTCAGCGACCTGCTGGTCATGACCACCCGGACCAATCCTGCCGACCCGCGCCGCCACGCCGCGCTCTTTGCCAGCAGCGTGCTGTTTTCGAGCTTCCCGGGCAGCCGCGCGCCCAAAAGCATCCTCCAAGACTCGCTCGAGGGCGTGGACCGCGCCGAGCTCTACCCGGCCATCCGCACGCTCCTCAAACACGAGGACAGCATCGCCCGCAGCTCGACCGCCAAGACCTTCAGCCGCCTCACCGATGACGACCTGGTCGAACTGCTGCCCGACATTGCGCGCGCCATCGAGAAAATCGCTCCGAGCAACGAAATGTTCAGCGACGGCGTGGTCCTCGCCGGCCTGGATCTTCTCTCCGGCCTGCATATCCGGGAAGGAATGCCCCTGTGCCTTTCCGCCATCCAGCCCGAGCGCTGGGGTGAGAAAAAGCGCACTCTCGTCTGCCTGGGCTACCTGCGCCGCTATGGCACCCATGCCAAGGCCATGTTGCCCAAGTTGCAGGAAATCCGCACCTACCTCGCCACGGTCAAAAAAGTGCCCGCCGACTATCTGGAGCAAATCGACGAAGCCATCGCCGCCATCGAAACCAACACCGCCACACCCACTCTGGTGAGTCTCAAGGATTTCAAGTCGCGCGCCCAAGCCGGGAAGTAAGACCACCTGGATATGGCTTAGCGCAACCCTTCTTTCACGCTCGTCGGCATCGTCGCCGCGCTGCGGGTCGCCCAGCTTTCCGCGCAGGTCACCCGCACC
>JBIPND010000364.1:0-4304 GCA_044374015.1 Luteolibacter sp.
TCCTCGCCCGCGACTTCTTCGTGCCCAACGTGGTCTTCGTCTTCATCCTCTTCGGCGTCGGCGTCTTCGTCTTCAACATCTGGGGCCGCACCACCGGCGGCCGCAAGGCGATCGATACGATGAAGCTCAAAATGCCGATTCTCGGCGACATCCAGCGCAAAAGCGCCGTCTCCCGTTTCTCCCGCACGCTCGGCACCTTGGTCACCTCCGGTGTGCCGATTCTCCAGGCGCTCAACATCACCCGCGACACCGCCGGCAACGTGGTCATCTCCCACGCCATCGAAAAAGTCCACGAAGCGGTCAAAGAAGGTGAAACCATCGTCACTCCGCTCCAAGCCTCCGGCGTATTCCCGAACATGGTCATCTCGATGGTCGACGTCGGTGAGGAAACCGGACAGCTCCCTGAAATGCTTCTCAAAGTGGCCGACGTTTACGACGACGAAGTCGACAACGCCGTCACCGCCCTGACCTCGATTCTCGAGCCGATCATGATCGTGATCCTGGCCCTGATCGTTGGCTCCGTTGTATTTGCATTGTTCCTACCATTGATTAAGATGATCTCCACGATGGGCAACCAATAAGCAGCGGTCGCCCTCGCCTCATCAAGAATCCCAGGATCATGAAAACTCATCCACGCCTCGGCAGGCCCGCCTTCACTCTGATCGAGCTGATGGCGGTCATCACCATCATCGTCATCCTCGCCGGCCTCGTCGTTGGCGGTCTCGGCTACGTCAACGAACGCCAGGCACGCAGCAAGGCGCAGGTCCAAATCGCCCTGCTCTCCAAAGCACTCGAGGAATACAAGTTGGACATGGGCCAGTATCCCGGTGACGCCGCGAACACAACAGCTGCGGGAACTGGGGTCACTCAGCAGCTTTATACTGCACTTTTCTACGAGGGTTACGAATACAGTACCAAGACTCCTCCTCCAACTACGTGGGAGAAAACGGTCGGTAGTGTGACAGTGCCTAAAGCTACAAAGATTTATCTTCCTGATTTAAACCCGAAAACATCTAAACAAGGATGGGTTACGAACACAGCTACTATAACACCCTCACTGACTGCGCCCGGAATTGTAGACCCTTGGGGGAAGGAATATCGCTATCGGAAAGGAACCACCGCGATGAATCCGGATTTCGACCTCTGGTCGATGGGCAAGGACGGTCTTACCAGAACCGGGACCGCTGCGGCTGACATGACCCACAAGGATGTGAAAGACGACATTCGGAATTTCTGATTCCTCGCAGCGCGAGGCGCCCCGATGGAGAGGCGGACTTCGGCCGCCTTGCCGCTGGTGAATCCAGGAGCAGAGAGAAGCGCTTCTCAGGGTCCCCTGCTGATCTTAAATTCAGATTTCCCGCACGGTCGGAGGAGTCGTCGGTCCCAACGGGACCAAGAGCGGCCTGCGCCCGGAAATCAGAGCCAGTGCCTGTCTTCCCGTCCGCAAGCTGGCCCACCGACCCTCGCCGCGTGGCACTCCCGCCCACGAGGATTTGTGCATCGCTGGCGGATTGCCACGGCCGTTGGCAACTGCTAAGCATGTTCCATGACCGCCCTGAAACAGCCGACTTCCTTCACCATCGCCGAGTATCTCGCGGGTGAGGAACTCAGTGATGGGAAGCACGAGTATCTCGGCGGCACCGTCCATGCCATGGCGGGTGCCAGCAACCAGCACCATGCGATTGCGGTGAACGCCCTGCTTTCGCTCGGCAGCCAGCTCCGCGGGAAATCCTGCCGCCCTTTCAACAGTCACACCAAGGTCCGCGTCGAATATCCCGACCACACCCGCTTCTACTACCCGGATGCCTTGGTAGTCTGCCATTCGAATCCTTCGACCGATCATTTCCAAGACCGGCCCATGGTGATCATCGAGGTCCTCAGCGATTCCACGCGCCGCACCGATCTCGGTGAAAAACGTGACGCCTATCTCACCATCCCATCGCTCAAGGTGCTGATCATTGCCGAGTCGGAAGCTCCCGCCGCCATCTTACACCGCCGCAAGTCCGAGGGCGGCTTCGCGGTGGAGGCCCACTCGGGACTCGACGCCGTCGTCCCGCTGCCGGAAATCGATGCCAGCCTCCCGCTTGCCGAGCTTTACGAGCAGGTGGAGTTTTCCTGAGCGGATCAGGATGACTGAATCCAGAGTGAGCCCCTCGATTTTCCCCGGATGCGCGCCAATCATCCGCCGTCCCACCGCGGGACTTGCGCGGACGGCGGTTCTATGAGTCCTTCGGAGCATCGACATGACAGCGAGTCCCGACACCATTCCCGAGGTCTGCCCCGAGCTGGGCATCGAGGTCCCCGTTTCCCAAATTGACCTGGAGCTGCGCAAACTCTGGGAGCAGGACGAGGCGCGCACCAACGCCTCGTTGATGAATCTCGTGGTCTTTTCCGAGAAACCGGGGTCACTCATCGCCAACTCCGCGATCATCCGCGAACTCACCCGCGAGCACGCCTGCCGGGCGCTGCTGGTGGAAATCAACAGCGCCGCCCCACCCAGCCTGCGCGCGTGGATCACCGCCCATTGCCACCTCGCGGAGGGCCGCAAATCGGTCTGCTGTGAGCAAATCTCGTTCCATCTAACCGGCAAGGTCACCGGCCGTTTCCGCAACACCGTCTTCGCCCACCTCAACTCGGACCTGCCGCTGGTTTTCTGGTGGCAGGGCGAGCTTTCCGACATTCTAACCGAGCGGCTGGTGAGCGTGATGGACCGCCTCATCATCGACAGCTCGTCGTGGAAAAACCCCGCCGCATCCTTCGCCAGAATCGAGGAGGCCTCGCAGGCGAACCACGAGCTCATCATCCAGGATCACGCGTGGTCGCGATCGTTCCAGTTCCGCCTCGGCATTGCCAGTTTGTTTGACGATCCGGTCGCCCGGGAAGCCCTGCCCGCGATCCACAGCGTCGAGATCACCCACCATCCCGACCACCGCAACACCGCCCTCCAAACCCTCGCCTGGCTCGCCACCCAGGCCGGTTGGAAGGACCGCAAATCCAGCGCCGGCTTTGCCTTTGAATCCAGCGCCGGAGTCGCCATCACCACCGTGCTCCACGCCGATCCGCAGTCCGCGCCGCTCTCCGCACTGATCCTTCGCGCCGGGGAAACCACCGTCGAAGTCACTTGCGAAAAAGATGCGCCCCGTCTTCGCCGGCACATCGAATCCGGGCATTATCAAGCCACATCGCTCTCCCCCACCGATCCCACCTCGCCCGAGCAATTGCTCGCGCTCCAGTTGGCACGCGGCGGCAAAAATTCTCTCTACCAGAAAATCCTGCCTCGTTTCCGGGCGATGCTGGAGTAACGATTCCCATGACCGCGCCACTGCTTTACGAATCCCATTGCCACACCACCCTGTGCAACCACGCGCTTGGCACCACGGATGATTACGCCGCCGTCGCCCTCGCCCGGGGCTTCAAAGGGATCACCTTCACCTGCCACTGCCCGCTGCCCAACAGGTTCTCCGCCAACGTGCGGATGAAGCCCGAGCAGTATGACGAATACATCGCCCGGGTCGCCGCCACCCGTGAAACGTTCGCCGGACGCCTCGATGTGCGCCTCGGTCTGGAGAGCGATTTCTATCCGGGCGTCGAGCCATGGCTCAAAGAACTCCACTCCCGCGTGCCACTCAGCCACGTGCTCGGCTCCATTCACTATCAGGTTGGCGACTACCGCAAACTCTTCCACACCGGCGATACCTTTACCTATCAGCAACTCTACTACGACCACCTCGCCCAGTCCGCCGAGAGCGGGTTGTTCGACACCCTCGCGCATCCGGACCTGATCAAAAACGAATCGCCGGCGGACTGGGATTTTGCCCGCCTCCGGCCCGATATCGAGCGCGCGCTCGACCGCATCGCCGCCACCGGCGTGGCGATGGAACTCAACACCAGCGGCCTGCTCAAGGCGCTGCCGGAAATGAATCCCTCGCCCTCGCAGCTGAGGATGATGCGGGAACGCGGCATCCCCGTGGTCATCGGTGCGGACGCGCACATTCCGGAACGCGTCGGCGATGGTTACATCACCGCGCTGGAGCTGCTGGAATCCGCCGGTTACCAAGAGGTCAGTTATTTCCTCGACCGCCAGCGCCAATCGGTGCCGATTCCCGCCGCGCTCGAATCGCTGGCCTGACCATGGACTGCGGTGGCAGAGCGCAGCGGCGACACCGCTTTGGATTCTTCGCGAAGGCGAGGTGCCGGTGCTGCTTAATCATCCAAAGCGGTGTGGCGCTTCGCTTCCCACCGCACTCCAAAGGGCCGCCACTGCATGGAGTGCGGTGGCAGAGCGCAGCGGCGACACCGCTTTG
>JBIPND010000366.1:0-4297 GCA_044374015.1 Luteolibacter sp.
CGGAGCGCTTGGCGCAGGCTTTTCATTCGCAGCCTCGACATGAGCAGCCACCGCTTGGGGTGGACAAACACACTACTAACTTCGGCTTTCTCAATGGCGTCGACGCTCATAGAGCGCCGCTACACGCGGTTTCATGGGCTCAGAAACTCGGAAGTTGGTAGGGAGCAGCCACCGCTTGGGGTGGACAAACACGCTGCTAACTTCGGCTTTCTCAATGGCGTCGGCGCTCATAGAGCGACGCTACAAGCGGTTTCATTGGCTCAGAAACTCGGATGTTGGTAGGGAGTGTCGTGGCTCCTTGGCTCTTACGCCTTGGTGGCGGCGATGAGGGGGGCAGCGAAATCGCGGACGGCTTGGGCCGGGTTGTCGGGGTGGAGTTCGACTTGTTTGACGATGGCGGAACCGACGATCACGCCGTCGGCCGCTCTGGCGACGAGGGCGGCTTGCTCGGGGGTGGTGATGCCGAAGCCGACGCAGACGGGGACATCGGTGTGGGCTTGGATCGAGGCGACCAGCGCGGCGATGTTGGCGGAGGGTCCGCCGTGCGAACCGGTGACGCCGGTTCTTGATAGAGCATAGATGAAGCCCTCGGCGGACTCTGCCAGAATTTTCACCCGGGCCGGGGGAGTGGTCGGCGCGATCAGGCGGATGTGCTTGAGGCCCGCTCCGACGGCGAGGTCTTTGTTGAGCGCGGCCTCGTCGGGTGGCAGGTCTAACAAGAGGATGCCGTCGGCCCCGGCGGCGGCGGCGTCGTGGTGGAATTTTTCGAAGCCGTAGGTGAAGATCGGATTCAGATAGGTGAAGAGCACGATGGGCGTCTCGTGGGTTTCGCGGAAGCGCCGGATCAGTTCGATCACGCGGATGGTGGTCATGCCGGCTTTGATCGCGCGGTCGGCGGCCAGTTGGTTGACGATGCCGTCGGCGAGCGGATCGGAAAACGGCAGGCCGAGTTCGATGATGTCGGCTCCGGCATCGGCCAGGGCTTTGATGATTTCCAGCGAGCTTTCGAAGTTCGGGTCGCCGGCGGCGACGTAGGCGACAAAGGCTTTCTGGGAGTGCTGGCGGAGGCGGGCGAAGGTGGAGTCGATGCGGTTGGACATGCGGAAGGTGCGGGAAGGTGGTAAGGAAAACGGATTTTACAAGGACTTGGCGAGTTTTTCGCAGGATTTGATATCGAGCTTTCCGGAGGCGAGCACCGGGATCTCGGTGACCGGGATGATGTGGCGGGGGCACCACAGCGAGGACAGGCCCTCGTCGAGCAGCTTGTAGCGGAGGTCGATGCATTCCTGTTCGAGCGCGGGTCCGGCGATGGTGGAAAGCAGCAGGATGGCCTCGCCTTTTTGTTCATCGGGCACGCCGACGACGGCGATTTTGCGCTCGGCCTCGGAGTCGAGGCCGAGGACTTTGTTGATCGCGGCTTCGACGGTTTCGTGGGGGACCATTTCACCGGCGATTTTCGAAAATCGCGAAATGCGGCCCTCGATGTAGAGGAAGCCGTCTTCATCGACGCGGCCGACGTCGCCGGTGCGGAACCAGCCGTCCGCGGTGAGCACTTCGGCGGTTTTTTTCGGGTCGCCGAGGTAACCGGCGAAGACGTTGGGGCCCTTGAACCAGATCAGCCCTTGCTGGCTGATAGGAATGGATTGGTCGGTGGCGGGATCGGTGAGTTTGATCGCGAGGCCGGGTAGCATCTGGCCGACGGAGCCGTGGCGCGACGAGGGCAGGACGATGGAGTTGTTAGCGGGTGCGGGATCCGGCAGGTTGACGTTGGTGGCGGGCGAGGTTTCGGTGAGGCCGTAGCCTTCCTGCGGGCGGATCCCGAATTTCTCCTCGAACGCGCTGGCGAGCGATTGAGGGAGTTTTTCCGCGCCGGTGACCACGAGTTTGAGCGACGAGAGCTGCGCGGGCTCGATGCGTTTCATGTAGCCGCGCAGGAATGTCGGAGTGGAGAGGAAAATGTTAATCTGATGGAGCGCGATGAGTTCTGCCAGACGTTTGGTTTCCAGCGGGCTGGGGTAGGTGACGAGGTTGACGCCCTCGATGACCGGATACCAGAGCGTGACGGTGCAGCCGAACGAGTGGAAAAGCGGCAGGCAGCCGAGGATCGAGGAGTTGCGCGGCACGTTGAGGCGCGAGCCGAACTGGCAGACGTTGGCGAGCACGTTGCGGTGGCTGAGTGCCACGCCCTTGGGCTCGCCGGAGGAACCGGAGGTGAATAACAGAATCGCCTCGTCATCGCCGCGGCGCTGGTTCAACCCTAACATCACGCCGAGCACGGCGGCGGGCAGCAGTTTGGAAATGACCGCCCAGGTGACGATTTTCTTTTTGAGCGTGGGGAGCACGCGCTCGATGAAGATCAGGTCGCGGTTGGGCGGCCAGGGGAATGAGGAGACTTTTCTAACGAACGGATCGGCGGTGATGAAACGGTCGACGTCGGCCTGGCGGATGCTGGATTTGATCGCTTCGTGGCCGGCGGTGAAGTTGAGGTTTACCGGGGTTTTTCCGGCGAAGAGCACCGCGAGGTTGGCGATCAATCCGGCCTTGCCGGGTGGCAGCACGATGGCCACGCGCGGTTTGTCGGTTTCCTCGCGGATGAATTTGGAGAAGACGATGGCGGCGGCGAGGATTTTGTCGAAGCCGAGTTCGGAGTCGTCGGAGCCGTCGAGGATGCGGTTTTTGGAGCCGTTGCGCTTGAGCCCGTGGAGCAGTGCCATTGCCAGCGAGCCTTTGAACAACGAGCGCGAGCTGTAGGCCTCCTCGGCCGCTTCAAACAGCGCTTGCTGATAGCCGGCGATGGTGGCGGCCTTCGCGGCAATCGGGTTTGCGATGCAAATCACCGCGACCGGCAGCGACGACGGCCGCTCGATGCACAGGCTGGATTCGCGCGGGCAATCGATGGCGACCGGCAAAACCGGCAAGCCGAACGCGCAGAGCGCCTTCAAATGCGCCGCCGGAATATGATTCGGCGTGGCGCTGCGGGTGGCCGCGCGGCCGGGGACAAAGATCAGCACCCCGGTGTTTTCGAGAAAGCCCTTGAGCTGGGCACCGGCGGCGGCGGGCGCGGCGTCGTCGGCGGAGAACATCGCGCCGGACCCGGATTTCTGCAGGTGGTTGGTGAGCGCCGGGCTGTAATGCGCGTTTTCCTCGACCAGCCAGGTGATCTTTCTCCCGGCGAAGAGTTTTTCAAAATGCGGCAGCAGTTCGTGGTCGAGGCGTCCCGGGATGACGAGGCAGCCGCTGGTGGGAAGGCGTTCTTTGTGAAGGATTTGAATCGTGGAGGAAGACATTGGCAGGAAATCGTTTGTGGTGAAAAGACCCGGGGCCTTGGTTCATGGGGATTTAGGAGAATTTTCCCCGGACTGGCACGGATATTTTCCGGGAAATCCACCGGCGCGGAAATCCCGCCTTTCTTCTTGGCAGGCGGGCGTGGCTGGCTTGAATGGCGGCACCTTGTTCAAATCACCGTTTTACCCACCGTTCGAGCACTGGATTTGGCTGATCCCCGCGTTTCTGATTGGCGGTTGCATTGGCTCGTTTCTCAACGTCGTGATCTATCGGCTGCCGCTCGGCCTCTCGGTCAACGACCCGAAACGCTCGTTTTGCCCGCTCTGCAAAAAGCCGATTCCGATGTGGCTCAATTTGCCGATGATCAGCTGGCTCTGGCTGCGCGGAAAATGCCGCGAGTGCCACGCACCGATCGCCTTCCGCTACTTCGGCGTGGAATTGCTCACCGCCGTGCTCTTCACCGTCGTCTGGTGGTTGTTTGCCGCGCAGGCCGTGGAGGTGGTCATTTTCCTCTGGATCCTGATGGCGCTGTTAGTGGCGATCACTTTCATCGATGCGGAGCACCTTATCATCCCGACCTCGCTGACCTGGGCGGGATCGCTCATCGGCCTCGGGGCCTGCGCCGCCTGGCCGCAGTTGCCGGTGCTCGCCGGTGAGGCGGGCGACTGGCTGGCCGGACTGAAACACAGCGCCATCGGCTGGGCCGCCGGGTTTTTCGGACTCTGGGCGGTGGTCGAACTCGGGAAAATGGCCTTCGGCAAAAAATCGCTGAAGTTCGATCAACCGGTGCCATGGATGCTCAGGGAGCCGGAGGGCGATCAGGACCCGATGTGCTTCGTGATCGATGGCGAGCCGGTTCCCTGGTGGGACATTTTCTCCCGGAAATCCGATAGGCTGCTCGTCGAAACCCGGGACATCCGCGTCGATGGCGTTTCGGTGGGCGGCGGCTCGCTGGTCGTCCGTGAATTGGAAATCCAGCTGCCGGACGGCACCGTCCACCAGCTGGGCAACC
>JBIPND010000365.1:0-4297 GCA_044374015.1 Luteolibacter sp.
GGATGATGTCGGCGGACGGGTCTCGGCGAAGCTGCGGGTTTTCCCGGTGGGCGTGCAAATCCAGCGCGGGATTTCGGCGGCGTGCACAACCGGCCAGGGCGACTTGGGGGCGGGCCGCCACGGGTTGACGGCGGCAACTTGCGTGCGGCGGTAATCCGCGCACTGTTGGCGCATCCTGCGGGCGTGGGCGCGCTCCTCGAGCGTGGCGATAGGGTCGAAGTTCATGGGTTAGGCCTGATGAAGTTGAAACTCGCGGGACGAAGGGCGACGACATCGGCGTACAGCTCCGCGCGGAGCGTGATGAAGCCCAAGGCGTCTTGGGAATACGGGTCGGCCATCAAATCGATTCCACCGAAAAGGCCAATGATCAGATCGCTGAAACTTCCAACAAGCGCGCAGTCGCCTTCGAGGTGCGGAGAAACGAATTGCCCCATCTCCCGCGTCCACACCGGCGGGCCGGAAGCGGAGGCGGCTGTGCGGAACTTCGCGCGGGTCTGCGGGCTGGTCATGACGGCGATGTCGTTTTCCAAATAATCTTCGGCGATTCCACGCTCGGCGGCGGCGATGTTTGCGGCGGTCGGTGCGGCCAGGGTCAGAGAAATGTTCGGATCTTTCGTAATTCCTAGCGGCTGGCCATCGGTGCCGGTGCCGACAAGGGCGGCACGCTCCAGTTCGGCGGCGATGGCGCTGAAAAGTTGGCGCTCCACAAACGGAATCACAATTGCGGCATTCTGCTTCAAGAGCATTTTCGAGACGACGATCTTCGTCACCAAGCGCTTCGGTTGCAGCAAGGTCAGCGTGCTTGTCGGGTCGGACTCGTTAGGTGTTCCCCAGCTGGCAAATTGGCCGGGGTCGATGGCCGGCAACTGCGTGTCGCTCGCCAGGTCGAAACTGATGACGGAGGCGCCTGCGGCGATTAGATTTGAATGCGGCGCAAGTTCGTCCTCGAGCAAGCGGGTGTTTTTGCGGGTGAATCCGTCGCCGGATGCATCGCGGGAAAAGAGCGGCAGAAACTCCAGCCGGGTTTGTCCACCGTCGCGCTTCTCGAGCAGGTGGCCGATTGACTTCCGGCGCTGAAGAACGGTGTTGTCAGTGAACGCGTTTTGCTGAGCGCGGCTGTAGGGGCTATGCATGTTTTTCATGGTATTTGTAAAATGTTAGCGGGTGAAAATCGCGTCCGGGTTGCGTTTGTCGATTTCGTCGGGCTTGGCGCAGAGAGCCTCCACGGCGGTCTTCTGGTAGAGTCGGCCGGTGCCGCTCGGGATGCTCGGCAGCCGCTCGCGGAGGTGTTCTCGGCGTGAGACTGGCCAGTTGAGCGCGCGCAAGGCTTCCGCTTCGTTGCAGGCGTCGGGCGGGGCAGCGGTCGTATCCATAGCGCGATATTGTTGAAAATGGTCATATTGTCAAACAGTTGTTTCAAACGGTCGTTTGATTGCTGGTTCATCACAGGTTCGGGGCCTCGCGGTTCCAGTCGTCACGGAGATTCACTAGGCTCATCAAGATCGCGTCTTGCTCGCGGCGATCCAGCGGGCTGGCCAGAATGACCGTGCGGATTTTCGTAAAGAACCACAGCACCGCACGCTCCACTTCCGCAACGGCAACGACTTCCCCGCGTTTTAGGGCAAGGCTGTGTTCGATGACGTCGGCCTCTCCACGGAGCTTGCGGAGGCGTTGCTCGGCGATGTCCCCGCCGATGGCGGCGCGGAATAAATCGCCAAGCTGAAAAAGTTCGCCACCGTTCCGGCGTCCAACCGGCGCGGCTTTCGCATCCTCCAGGCGCTTCAGGATTTCGTTTCGATCGACATTCACCAGGGCGGAAAAACGGCTGGCTGTCATTGCTGTTAGGTCTGATTTCGTTTTCATAAGTCGTGTGTAAATCGGAAAAATTTCTGTCGCTAGGGAAATGCGGCGAGACAAATGACTAAGGGGTCTAAACTCCTGATAGAACCTATGCTTTGCATGGGCGGGAGTTCTCCGTGATCGGTTCGGCCCAAAAATACCAGTTGGAGCTGTAGCCGTATTGTGAGAGGTCGCCGGGGTCTGACAGCAGTTCTAGCCGGACGGCCTCGGCAAACGCCGTGGCGGCGGCGTAGTCGTCCAAATACGGGCATGAGAACAACGCAACCCGGCCATCGTCGAGCGTGAGCCGTCCCCAGTGATCGAAAAGCCCGCACCATGGTTCCTGGGCCGCGAGGTGGTCGAACTCCTCGCGGATGTAACGCGCGGGCCACGGGCTGAAGTGGTGGGTCTTGCCTCGCGAGTCTGTCCACGTTGGGCGCTGGCTTGCGGAGTAGGATCGGCATCTGCTGTTGAGCCATTTCGGCACGGAGTAGAATTTGGCTGAGGGGATCGCCCTGGCAAGTGCCCGGTGCCCATCGCGGTATCGGTCTGGCTGGTCTACTTTCAAAACAAGATTGCAGGGAGAGGATGGAGGCGGTGATTTCGATTTCATGGTGTAGGGTAATGGTTAGATGTGAATGCCCTGGGATAACCCTCCCCTCCCGCCTATATACATAGGCGGGTGAGGGTAGAGGGTAACCCCTTTTCCCGGTGCCCTTGAGAGGGTGGAATGAGGGTAGAATGAGGGTAGAGGGTAAATCATGGTTTTTGTGAGTAAGTGCCGTTCTGATTCTTTATCACCGCACCTTCGGCTTGGTAGGTGGTGACTCGCTTTTCAGCCGTCTTCTGAGCAATCCCCACCGCTGCGACGATCCGCTTGATGAGCTCCGAATAGGTGAGGGAATCGGCCCCCTCGAAGACCGTCTCCGCCTCTTGGGTGACCTTCTGCTGTCTCTCGCCTGACTTGATCTCCCGGGCCGTTCCGATGGAAACGTGCCTCCCCAGCGCGGTTGACCACTGGAAACACAATCCTTGATCCTTCGGAATGTGAGCGGACCGGCAGTAATCGGCCCATACCGTCGTGACCCCTGATTGTGGATCCTTGGCAAGCCGCAGGTTTGTTTCTGATTTGCGGCTGAGCTGGGAACCCAGGTGCCCCCGGGTTTTCTCGCTGCCTGGGTTTTCGTGAATCACGCAGATGATCGCGCAATCGTATCGGATTGCTGCGGCGTGAATCTTGTCCACCAGGCCAAAAGCTTCCTCGGCATTGTTGGGATCGCGGCAGAGGTCTGCCACACCGTCGAGGATGATGAGGAAGATCCCGCCGAACTCCGCAACCGCGTCGGCAATCGCAACCTCGATAGCAACCTCCCGGTTAGCCTGGGACAGGTCAGTCAGGGAAAACGACCTGAACCAAGCCGGGGGCGATTCCATGCCGACCCGGGACAATGCGCGGGTGATGGTGGCGTGATGGTCGCACCTCGATTGCTCCGTATCGATGTGAAGCACGGCCTTCCCTGTGTAGTTGTCGCTCGAAAAACCAAGATTGTCGTGGTCGGCCCCGCTGTCATCGATGACGGCCGCAATCGTTGCACCGACGAGTCCGGTTTTACCGCTTTTCATGCCTGCCTGAAAAGCGGTGATGTTCCCTGGCGTGCAAATCGTGCTTCCGGCAAAGCAGAGGATCGGCACCGGCGCCGGTGGCGGGTTGTTCACGTCAAAAATCCGCTCCACCAACATCTCCCTGAAAACGTCGCCGGTTTCGCCCTGGTCCGCTGATGCTTCATGCTTGGCGATTTCTTCCAGGATGCCGCTAGCGTCACCGCCCCGCTCGAGAACATCCTTCAGCCGGTGTGCCAGGTGGTCTTTTTTCCGCTCGAACGAATAGACTTTGAGCTTCGCCAACAATGGCTTGCAGTCGGCAGGCTGTGGGGCCGGTCCCTGGCAGCATTCCGCAAGCTCATCCCGGATGGTCTGCGGCGCTTCGAGGAAGTGAGTGAACGCCCCGGCGAAATCCTGCGCTCCGTGGGTCAGGGTAGCATCCAGCACGCCTTCGGCAACCTGTGGCAATATTCCTGGGAAATCGCTCGGATTCCACTCGTTCACCTTCTTGGGGCCATAAACGACCCACGAGTGAATGAGCTGCCGACCGGCCTCCTCAGCCTTGGGAAGATACCTGTCAGAATTGCAAAGCCGCTTCGCTGTTGTTGCAGGTGCCGGGGTCATTGCGAATCCTTCCCCGCTGGCAGGCTGTCGAGCAGGTCGAGCAACCGGCTGATCTCCTTGCCTGATTTCCTTTGTGACGGCGCGAAGTCCTCAGCGGCCGATTCCCGGTCGATCTCATCGAATGGCCGGGTGCTTGAAATGCTTTCGCGCCAAGCGTGGTGGCCTCCCACCGTTAGCGGGCGGCGGGCATCGGCAGAGACTAACTGTTCAATCTCCAGAAGCGGGCGGGGTG
>JBIPND010000028.1:0-12872 GCA_044374015.1 Luteolibacter sp.
CGTAGAGCGCTTCGGAGGAATCGGACATCTGTGAACGGTCCACACCGAACTGCAGGTCGAGCCGGCCGTTAGCAGGCACTGAGACGGCGAAGCTGCCGGTGACCGGAGTTTCCAGATAGCTGTTGTTGGTGCTGTTGAAGGTGCGGTAAGTCAGCGGCACGGGAGCGGTGATGCCGGTTTGCCCGGAGGGCGCGGACTCGGAAGTCTCGGTCTTGAGTGTTAGAGTGAGCGCGCTGGAGGTGCGGTTCATCACCCCCATGGTGACGTAGGTGGCGGTGCGGCCGAAGGCGATGCCGTTGCTGCCGGGGACCTCGTATTCGACCGGCGCGGTGAAATCGCTGACCACGGCGGTCTCGAACCAGTAGGCGGTGTTGCGGTCGATGCGCTCGGAGCCTGCGGGAACTTGAATCGGGTTGTATTCACCGAGTTCGTCGCCGACGTATTTATAAATCTTGGCGGGAGATGCGGTGGCTTTGGGAAAACTGCCGAAATAGGAAGTCATGATCGGCTTGGTCGCGGTGGCGGCCGGGAAACCGAGGAAATTCGCGCCGCTGATGAGCCAGGTCGCGGCGGGCGGCAGCGGCCGTTGCAAGATCTTGACCGTGCTGCTGGTGGAGGCGGCGCCATCGCAATAAACCAGATAGGCGGACTGGCCGACGAGCGCGCTGAGTTTTTGTTCTTCTTCGTCGCCGCGCTTCCAGATGGTCCACTCGCTGCTCGACTCGGAGGGGACCGCGGGTGACGCGGTGAACTGAATTTGGTTGGGGTTCGGGTTCCAGCGCCAGACTTCCGAGACGGCCGTGTTTTCAAACAGCTCGGCGGGAGTGCTGTAGGTGGCGTCGCCGTGCAGATAGATGGCATTCCAGCCGCCTTTGAGGACGTAGGATTCCGTTTTCCACTGGGCGAGCAGTGGCTGGCCGGAAAGCAGCAGGATGAGGGCGGCGGTGCGGGATGGATTTCTCATCGGACTTGTAAGCGGTAGAAGGTCTGGGTGTCGCTGCGGAGGCCGCTGAAAATTTCCACGCCGTGGGTGTCGGTCGCTTCGTAGGCGACTTGGGGAACGGGCGCGGCTGCTGGTGTGTCACCCTCGGGCACTGTGGTCGGCTCGGGGTTGCTGGTGTAGTGGGAAACCTGAACCCAGTTTTTCATGTCGGACGAAGCTTCGAGCGAGTAGGTCTTGCCGATGATCGAGTAAAACGAGAGCCGCACGCTGCCGGGTTGTTTCTCGACGAGCTTGAGTGAAAGGTAATCACTGGCGTCGGTGGCGTAGGTGCCGGCGATGTATTCGATGTAGTTGGAAATGCCGTCGCCGTCGAAGTCGCCATCGCGTGGGAGCAGGTCGAATCGCCAACCGTTTTCATCCGGCATGATCCCGGCGGCGTAGAGCTGGCTGATTTTCCAGGCGTCGGGGATGCCGTCGCCGTCGGAGTCCACGCCGAGTGTGAGATTGAGGCGGACGCGCTCGCCGGGCTTGCCCACGGTCGGCGGGGTGGACATCTCGATGGGTTGATAGAGAATGTCGTTGATGCGGATGGCGAGCGTGAACTGCTGGCCGGGGTTCTGGGCGAGGTCGTTGTATTTGACGGTTCCGGTGCGCTGCATGTCCATGCGCAGGCGGATCTGATAGTTCTGGTTGAGCAGCGAGCTGGGCTCGATCGGCACCCGCAGCACTTGTTTGCCGTCCTTGGAAAAGACCACCGACGCGCCATCCACCTTCAGCGCGTTGCCGTATTCGTCCCGGACCATGCCGTGAAGCGTCTGGAAGGGAGCCGGTGGAAATGCCCAGAGCGACGGGAGGCATGAAAGGCATGCGAGACCGGTGCCAAGGACCCAGAGTCGGTGCCGGTGGCTGCGACGCCTGAAAAGGGTGCCGGTTGGATTCACGTTGCGGGTCATTTGGCGGGGTGTGGGACTTTGGGGTGCGGCTGTCACCCGGAATGTGTCGAAGCGGGTTGGATTTGTGGCGAAGTTGACGCGAGCGGGTTTGGCGCGAGCTGCGGGCGATTCTCCATCGCGCGCCTGAGGTGCAAGGCGGCGCGGCGTCCGAGCAGGATTGGCAGCTTGAGCCCGGGGATGAGCAGCTCGGTGTGATCCCGCGAGTCCGTGCGCATCGACTGGATCGCGGCGACCCGCACGATCAGCGAGCGGGCCACCCGCACGAACTTGTCGGGCGGCAGGAGTTTTTCCCACTCCGCGAGCGAGCGGCGCAGAAACGCCGGCACATCATCCAACAGATGCACGCTCGAGTAGTTGTCGTCGGCCACGATGTGCGTGATCGCGGTGAATGGCACCTTCCGCAGCATGCCGTCCTCCTTGAGGGTGACGAAGTCCGCTTCGACCATGAAAAGGTCCGCTGCCGCCGTGTGCGCGCGCAGCCGCTGGACCGACAGCGCCAGCCGGTCCGGTTGAATCGGCTTGAGCAGATAGTCCAGAGAGTTCACCTCGAAGGCCCGCACCGCATGGTGGGGATGGGCGGTGACAAAAATGATGGCGGGATCGCCGCTGAGCAGCGGCAGCAACTCGAAGCCGCTCGCGCCCGGCAGCTGCACATCGAGAAAGATCACATCGGGTTCCAAGCGCGCGCAAAGCGCCGCCGCCGTTGGCACATCGCCCGCCTCGCCGACGATTTCAAGCTGCGGATGGGCGGCCAGCAGCGTGCCCAGCCGCTCGCGGGCGGGCAGTTCAGCATCGACGATCAAGGCTCTGATTTTCATGTTGCGGAAAAATGGCAGGCTTTCATGCGGCGGGTGACAGGAGTTCGCGACCACCGGCAAGTCCGAGGAGGAAATTGTTGAGATCCAACCGCCCGGCGCGGCCTGCCTGCGCGGCCGGAGCTGGCGATAGTGGAGTGGATTGTCGGGCCATGGGGGGCAATCCTGCCCGGAAATTCCTGCGTCAGAGATGCTATTAACTCCAAAAAAAATGCAGATTTTGCACTTTTCTCCTCGGCTTGGCGGGGTGAGTGCAAGTTTTGCATTAGTTGCCATATCATTCATCTATCTGGTGCTTGCGGGCAATCGGATGCCGTTCTTTAATCTTCCCGCAGCCCGCTCTGCAAAAATTTTATCCCACTTCCATCAACCATTCCTTTGATCGCAAATTTTCCAGATCTTCTTGAACTAGAGGAAAGCGGTGCCTGTAAGGGGGTGTCCGTGGACAGGCGCTCGGCAGTTGGAATGGTTCGTTCCAACTGCCGCAGTGCAATCTTGCGGTTGATGAGACCAACGATTTCCGGATCGGCGTGCCCGGGGGGGCGTGCTGGTTCGGCCGGGCTTCGGCCCACCTGATAAATATAGCGGAGTGGCCTGAGCTTCCCGGGGGGGATAGCATACGGCCGCTCCGCTGTATTTTTTCATGGATGGGAATTTTACCCGGATTATCACCGGGCTTCAAGGGTTGCGCAGGCGTTGTCGCACACCGGTGCTGTGGCTTAAGCTCCACGGGAATTAACCATTCAGCCAACCGGGTTGCGCGAATGGTTCAAGGTATGGGCTCCCCTGGGAATGGGAACCCGATCTATCAGGCTTAACCGTTAAACCACGGACACGGGTTGTGCGGATGGTTGAGAAGCGCAAACGCGGAGTGGGTGGGTGGCGGAAATGGTTTTCCGGGAAGCTCTCCCTCACTCTTGCGTTACAATGATATCACGATCACCCCATGACTCTCAATCCCGCTTCCCGCCTGACCTTGGTGGTCATTTTCGCGGCCCGTTTCCTGGTTTTACCTGAACGTGGCACCCTTCCTCGATACCAAGGGCCAGATCCTGCTGCGCCTCGGACGCGTTGACGAGGCGGTGGTGGTGTTGGAGTCCGCGCTCAAAGGCGTGCCCGACCGCGGCACCCACGGCGCGCTCGCCGAGGCCTACTCCCGGCTTGACAAAACCGAGCTGGCGGCAAGCCACCGACGGCTTGCCGCCGGTCAATAAGACCTGCCGCAGGCCGCCGGGAAGGGGAGGGGGGCTTTTCCGGATGCAAATTTTGCATCACGGGCATCTGGATTGGTTCAGTTCGTTGCGGCAGTTGATAGATTCCCGGCCATTTTAGCGGGCGCAACGATGAAAATCTATCAAATCGAACGGCGGCCGGTTACCGGGCGCAAGCGGCACCCCGTGGGCATGCCGATGGCGGCATCCCCGATGTGGGGATAGGCAACTCACGGATCCACCCAATGCCTTCCTTGCCATCCGATCTCGCGCGCGCCCACGCCCTCCGCTTTGCGGCATCCCCGGGCTTGTACAGCTCCGCCAAGCTGCTGCGGATTTTCAACTATCTTTTCGATGAATCGCTCGCCGGCCGTGGGGCGGCAATCACCCAGAGCTCGATTGCCAGGCACGCGCTGGAGATGGGGCGCGACTTCGACACCCGCAGCAGTCCGCTGGTGCGGGTCCACGTCGGGCGCTTGCGCCGGATTCTGGCAGCCTATCAAGCGCGGCCGGGCGCGGAGGCGGACGGGGTGGTCATGGAGATTCCGGCGGGCGGTTATGCGCTGGGTTTCCGACCGGTGGCGCGGCAACAGCCGGTCGATCCGGCCGTGGCCGCACCGGCGACGGCGGTGGTGGAGTTTCAAGGGATCCACCTGGAAGACCCGTGGTCCCGCCTGCCCGGCCTGTTTAGCGAGGCACTCGGCAACGGCCTGGCCTCGGCCGCCGGACTCAGTTGGTTTGGTTTGTTTTCCCGCGCCCGTCTTGAGCGCGAGACGCTCGATCCGGTGGTCTTCGGCCGGGCCTACCCGGTGAAGTTCGTGGTCGATGGCAGCCTCCAGCAGAGGTCGGACGGATTCATCCTGCGCGCCAGGCTGCTCGACGGACCTACCGGGACGCTGGTGTGGCCCTGGAAATCGCCCGATCCGGTCCCCGCGGCGGGTCTCCTGGAACTGGCGGCCGATCTCGCGCGGTGGATTGCCGGGCTGGTGGTCATTTCAAACCGCGAGGGCATGGAGCCCGCCGCCATTCTCCGCGCGACCGAGCCGCCGGCTCCACTTCTCTAACTCCTTTCATCCGCAAATTTCCCCACCATGCCCGGAACTCCACCCCAGTCCGCCGTCCTGCATCAGTTGGACCGGATCTTTACCGTCGCTCCTTTCAGCAACTCCCCGCAGCTGCGGCGCTTCCTCCAGTTTGTGATCATGGAAGCGCTCGCGGGACGAGGGGCCGGGCTGGACCAACATTCGATCGCCCGGTGCGTGTTCGACCTCGGCCCGGAATTTGAGCCGGACTCCAACGCCATCGTGCGGGTGAATGCGAACCGCCTCCGTCGCGCGCTTGACAAATATTATGCGGACCACGGCCCGGCCGAGCCGGTTCTGATCCGGATTCCCACAGGCAGCTACTCGCCTTCAATGGTCTATAACAGCAAACATTCGCTCAAAGCCTGTCTTCCATTGCCGGCCCCGGTGCTCGCCCTGGTGGAATTCCAGGGCATCAGGCTGGAGGACCCATGGAAGCAGTTCCCGCTCCTGTTGATCGAGGAGCTCAGCGTGTGTCTGGGCCGCGTTTCGCAGCTGCGGCTGATGGGACCGTTCCGGCGGGCGGTGCTGCTGGCGCGGGACCAGCCGCCGGCCGAGCTCGGGCGGCAGCAACCGCTCGACTTCATCCTCGACGGCAGCGTGGAACAAATCGGCGACCAGCTGGTGATTCACTCCCGCCTGCTGGAAGGCGGCACCGGTCTGGAAATTTGGGCGCGCCACGACCGCTGCCCGCTGGCCGCTCCGGCCATCGCCGAGCTGAAAGCCGCCCTGATCCAGCAGATCGCGATGGAGGTGTTCGCCGATTTCGGCGCCATGGACCAACACCTCTGCAACCTGGCCAAGGTGAAGCCGGAAAATTCGCTGACCGTTTTCGAGTCGGTCCTGAGCGGGCGGATGTATTACGAGAGTTTTGATCCGGAAGCGCTGCGCCGCGGCAGCATCGCGCTGCGGCGGGCCATCGAGCTGGTGCCGGAGGAGGCCTTGCCCCGCGCCACCCTCGCGACGCTGCTCGCCGGCGCCTGTTTCCAGCCGTTCTGGCGCGATGAGGTGCCGCATGCGGAGGTCGCCGAGCACGCCCGCCGCGCCTATGAAATCGATCCGCGAAACTGTTGGTCGTCGATCGCGCTGGGGGCCTCCGCGGTGATCCACCGCCAGCGCGACGCGCTGGTCCGCCTCGGCCAGCGGGTCGATGCCGACCGCGATGCCGGGAAGTTGCTGCAAGGTGCCACCGGGGTGTGGTTGATCTATCAAAATGTCGAGACCGAGCTTGGCTTGCGGCTCATCGGCCGGGCGCGTGAGGGAAATCCCCACCACCCGCCGTCCTTTCATCTGGGGCTGTGTCTCGCGGCGCTGCAACAGGGCGACTGGCAGGCGGTGCTGTGGGCGCTGGAGGATTTCGGGCGGCCCGATGACTGGCGCGACCCGCTGATCCGCGCCGCCGCTGCGGTCAATCTCGGCGATCCCGCTGCCGCGCGCGGGCACTGGCAGCGCCTGCTCGCGCTCTATCCGGACTTCGCCGCCCGGGGTTTCCCCCACACCGGGCGGCTCTGGCACGAGGACCACCTGCACTTGTTAGGTGACGGACTCAACCGCGCGGGAGCCCGCATCTCCTTATGACAGCAGGGGATTCTTGATTGCATGAGGCATGCGGCCGGGCGCGGCATGCTGTTGCTGTTGGGTTTCATCCGGCCTCGAGCCCGAGTGGCTTCACCGCCAGCTCATTCCCCCCCGATCAAACACGGGCAGTTTGGATGACGCCGCGGCAGCCCCCCCGCGTCCGGTGTCGTTTTCTCAGGGTTTCAGATGGTCCGCCAGCCGGAGTCGTCCCAGCCAGCGGTGCAGCATGCGGGTGGAGGTGGTGCCGCCGTGGGTCGCCTCGGTGTTGCTTTTATACCACATCGCCCCGGCGATCGCTGCGGGGGCGTTAGGGTCGCCGATCACCACCGGAAATCCGCTCCAGCCGCCGATTTTACGCCGCGATGAAACCTTCAGCCAGGTATTGACGGCATCGTCCTGCCGCAGGCGGACCGGGATCCAGCCCTCGGCACCGGTGAACAGGCGGCCCTCGCCGTCGGTGCCTTGCCACAACGCGTAGAGCGGCCCGCCGTAGCCGGCGACGACCAGAAACGAGCCGTCATGTTTCGCCCTCTCGGGCATGGCACTGGCGCGGATCGTACCCACAATCCGGTATTTCGGGTTCGGGTCGCCGGGGGCGTAGAGCCAGTCGCCGGCCGGCTTGACGTGGTCGCTGGTGAGCCATGCGGTTAGATTGCCCTGGCGCGCCACCGGGTAGTGGCGCAGCTGCCGGCTGTGGGTGTCGGCCGGGTGGTGCGAGAGATGGTAGGCCGGGGTCCGGTGCGGCGCGCAGGACGCTAACAGCAGGCTGGCGCAGGCAGCGCTCCAGAAGCGGATCGGGATGGTCATCGGGCGCAAACTAGCGGGCGGTGCCAGCCTGTCGAGACGGGAATCGCGCGCATCCCGGGTCGTCCGGGCCGGCATGCAGAATGTGCAACAAGGGTGCTGCGATTGAGGATGTTAGGTGCGGCGTCCGGCATTTGTTATGCGTTTGTAACCACATAGGTGTGAACGGGTTGGTTTTCCAACAAGGCATGGGTTTTTAGGGGGGCGATCACCGATTGGAAATCCGCCATTCGGACCGCTGCCATCCTGAAATCCGCCTCGCCACTCCCCTTGATGTTCCTCACCTCATGAAAAAACGCCTCTTGCTCGTCGGCTGGGATTCCGCCGATTGGAAAATCATCAACTCGCTGTTAGCCGAAGGCGGCATGGACGGCATCCGCAGCCTGATGGACGGCGGTTCCCACGGCAATCTCGCCACCCTCGAGCCGCAGCTCTCGCCGATGCTGTGGACCTCCATCGCCACCGGCAAGATGGCCTATCACCACGGCGTCGAGGGCTTCACCGAGGTGGATCCGGTTTCCGGCGGGATCGTGCCGGTGTCCGCCGCCACGCGGAAATGCAAGACCGTCTGGGAAATGCTCGGCGAGCATGGCTTGCGCAGTCACGTCGTCAGTTGGTTCGCCACCCAGGGCGAGCGCGATCTGGATGGCAAAATGGTTTCCAACATGTTCGGCCACCTCAAGGGCACCCAACCGGAGGACGATCCCGACGACTGGCCCGCGCCGATGCCCGGCACCTACTGGCCGGAAAATCTGGCGGAAACCATGAACCATCTGCGCGTCAGTCCGCATGAGATCGATACCGACATCCTCAAGCCGTTCCTGCCCGCCGGCCACAAGATCGACCAGGAGCGCGACAAGCGGCTCTACCCGCTGCGCGAGCACCTCGCCGAGGCCTACTCGGTGCACTCCGCCGCCACCCACCTGATGGAGGCCGATCCGGACTGGGATTTCATGGCCATTTACTACCGCGCCCTTGACGAGATTTCCCACCACTTCATGCACTACCACCCGCCGCAGATGGCGGGCATCCCGGACGAGGATTTCGAGATCTATCAGCACGTGGTCAGGTCCACCTACCGCGCCCATGACATGATGCTCCAGCGGCTGCTGCAGCTGGCAGGTCCGGACACCACCGTGATGTTGGTATCCGACCACGGCTTCCACTCCGACCACCTGCGGCCGGAGTTCACCCCGCGGGTGCCTGCGGGCATCACCGTCTGGCACCGCAACCAGGGGGTGATCCTCGCCAAGGGCCCCGGCATCGCGGCCGGCCGGGACCTGCACGGCGCGCGGCTGTTGGACATCGCGCCGACGGTGCTCCACCACTTCGGGCTGCCGGTGGGCGATGACATGGAAGGCCGCGTCCTGCGCGAGATTCTCGCCGGCGACGCGCCGGTGCGCACGATTGCCAGCTGGGAGGCCACCGCCGCCCGGCCCAAGCGTCGCGGCTCGCTGAGTCCGGAGGACAGCCAGGCGCTGCTCGAGCAGTTCGTCGCGCTTGGCTACATCGACGCCATCTCGCCGGATGCCGGCGAGGCCGCCGCCGAGACCCGCCGCGAGAACCAGTGGAGCCTCGCCCGCGCCTATCTCTATTCCGGAAAAAACGAGCAGGCCCTGCCCTTGCTCGAGCATTGTTTCAATGCCTACCCCGAGCGCACCGACTACGCCCAGTCGTTGGCCCGCACCCAGCTGGCCCTCGGCCTGGCCGACGAGGCGGAGGAAACGCTTGCCATCTGTTTGGAATCGTTTGGCAACTCCACCGCCGCCCACCTCCTGCAAGGCCAGATCTGTTATGAAAAACGCGACTACCCGCAGGCGCTGGTCCATCTGGAGGCCGCCCGCGTCCAAGCTCCGCGTGCCGTGCCGGTGCTGGAGCTTGCCTGCCGCGCCTACGCCGTGCTCGACCGCTGGCCGGAAGCCCGCAACACCGCCGAACTCCTGCTCAGCGTCGATCCCACCAGCGTCCAGGCCCACGTCACCCTAACGCGTTGCCACCTGCGCGACGGCCAGCCGGAGCTTGCGGTGGAGACCGCGCTCGCCGCCATCAGCTTCCAATTCGCCAGCCCCCGCGCCCACCAGCTGCTCGGCCGCGCGCTGATCCAACTCGGCGAGTGGGACGCCGCGCAAAAAGCCTTGGAAAACGCCCTGCAACTTGCCCCCGACGATGTCGACGCGCTCACCTTGCTCAAGTCCGTCCACTCCTACAGCGGGCGCGCGGCGGATGCCCAGGCTTGCGACGACCGCCTCGTCCGCCTGCGCCTCATCGATGCGCTGGCCCGCCAGCAACGCCTCGACTCGCTGCGCCACGGCATCGCCGCCCGCGCCAAGCAACGCCATGCCGAGCGCCAGCTCCGCCGCGAGCAGGCTGCGGAAAAGCCCGCTGCCGCCGCCGACCTCCCATCCACGATGGAGGGTGTCCAGGTTTCCACCTTCACCCTTGTTTCCGGCCTGCCGCGGTCCGGCACCTCGCTGATGATGCAGATGCTGCGCGCCGGCGGCATGGAGCTGATGCACGACGACAAGCGCTCGGCCGACGAGGACAACCTCGAAGGCTATTGGGAATGGGAGGACGTCAAATCGCTCAAGAAAAACCCGCGGATCATCGAGCGGGCCGAGGGCAAGGTGATCAAGGTGATCTCCGCGCTGCTGCCGCAGCTGCCGCCGCGCCACCGCTACCGGATCATTTTCATGAAGCGTCCGGTCGAGCAGGTGGTGGAGTCCCAGTGGACGATGCTTGCCCGCTACGGCCAGAAGCCGCGCTCGGAAAAGGACCACCTCATCCGCACCCAGCAGACCCACCTCGAGCAGACCCTCGCCCGGCTCCGCCAGCGGGCGGACGTCGACCTCATCGAGATCGACTACCCCGCGCTGGTCGCCGATCCGGACAGCCAGCTGCCGGCGCTGCAAGCCTTCCTCGGCGCGTCGGTGCCGAGACCTGCGGAAATGAAATCCGCCATCCGCCGCGACCTCCACCGGAACAAGTGCGAGGCGCTCACCGCCTGAAACGCAATCGACTTTTCCCCAAAGAAAACTCTCTCCCCATCACCGGTGTTCGGTGGCGGGATCAGAAAAATCTTTTTATGTTGATCGAAACACCTGCCCTCAAACGCTCCCTTAACCTCGTCGAGATCGACGCCGGCCTCGTCGTCATCGGCGGCGGCCTGTCCGGTGTCTGCGCCGCCATCGCTTCCGCCCGCCACGGGGTAAAGACCGTGCTCGTCCAAGATCGTCCTATCCTCGGCGGTAACGCCTCCAGCGAGGTCAGGCTGTGGGTTCTCGGCGCGACCTCCCACCTGGGCAACAACAACCGCTGGTCGCGTGAGGGCGGAATTATCAATGAACTCCTCGAGGAGAACCACTACCGCAATCGCCTGGGCAACGCGCTTATCTTCGACACCATACTGTTGGAAAAATGTATCACGGAAAAAAATCTCACGCTGCTTCTCAACACCGCCGCTTACGAGGTGGATAAAAGCGATCCTGATACCATCTCAGCGGTGCATGCCTTTTGTTCACAGAATTCCACCCGCTATGTGCTGCGGGCTCCACTGTTTTGCGATGCCTCTGGCGATGGCTTAGTCGGCTTCATGGCTGGTGCGGCGTTCCGGATGGGCGCTGAGTCGCGCGAGGAGTTTGGCGAGGGCTTTGCGCCGGATGCGGAATACGGTGAATTGTTAGGCCATTCGATGTATTTCTCCACCAAGGATGTAGGCGTGCCTGTCAAGTTCACCGCGCCGAGTCAACCCCCTTTTCCCCGCCCTCCGGTCCGACCCAATGGCTCTTTCAGGAGCCTCCCGCAGAAAGCAAATTCCTAGCAGCGAGACGCTTGCTAGAATGACGGCGATTTCGCGCAAGACTGAGAGCGCGGCACCTGCGCAAGGACGCATGATGCTTGTAAATTCTGGCAGAATTCCACCATGACGGCGCATTTCAAGTCAAGCCCTCCAGCCACGCTTACACCAAGCTTCGCGGAGGCGGCGTGGGAGGGCCGGCAGCGAACAATCCACGAGGCTCAGCCGCCACGATGAAAACTGCGGCTGGCAACTCACAGGCACTCGGGAAAACCAAATAAATTTGCGCCGCGGGAATCATTTCCTGCAGCAGCTTCCCAGAAAAACCCGGGGAGCTGGGTGCTAGAGGATGCGGACTTTTTCGCTCGGCGTCACGCGCCGCCGCGATCTTATGACACAGTCCGCACGGATTCTCACCGCTGAAGGTGTCCTTGGCCGCTTGGACCAAACCATCATTCTGTGAGTAAGTCACCAACATCCCCGCCCACGCATAGACCTGCATCATTGAATACGGCCCGCCTACCATGTGCAGGCAGCCAAGGGAAACTAGCAGGAGTTTGAAGAACTTCTTCAGAGCAGGGAACTGAGTTGGAAGTGGAACGATGCGCGGGATGTAGTCTCTCGGTCTTGATGCCACAAGTGAAAACTGAGAATTCTTTTGGCTGGGGTTTTTCGGCGGAAGGGCTCCCTATCTGTCAGGTGTATTCGAGAACCAGGGTTCGGCCGTCGTCCAATCGGATTTCCTCCTGTTTCCATGTCGGGCGCTGGTCGAAGCCTTCAGGATCGGGATTTTAAAAAATCCGGGGACGGTTGAACCAATCGAGGTCGGGTTCTTCGTCGGGGATCCATTCTTTGATCGCCTGCCACGGTGGCTCGAGAGGTTCCATCGTCTCGATGTCGAAGGGTGGCGGCGGCGGGCGCGGGAGCTGGATGAAGCCTTCCCACAAACCGTGGAGGCGGAGGAAGAATTCAATTTCCTCTTTGCGGATGACTTGCCGGACGGGTCTCATGGTGCCCTTGCAGCACGGGCATGCGAGTGGATCGCCAACCCATGTTTTAGAATATCCATTCCGCTCTGCCTGGAGGCCGCCGGCGGAATCCCACGCCTTGTTGACGGGCCACACGGCAACACGCCGATTCATGACGCATTCCGGCAGTTTCATGACAGAATACTTGCGCGGAGTTTGCATCACCCCCAATTCTGACGCCGTTCAGACGAATGAATTTGCAGCAAAGCTTGCGAAACTGGATTCACATAACATTCATTGTCTAATGTAAGTTAAAGAGACGCCAAAATTAAGATTATATCCCAGCCCCCATGAAAAAAACATTTATTACCACCATCACCTGTGCCGCGACCTTTGCTTTTGCCGCGCCTGCCGCCAAGGCGGCATCCTACACCGTCTTCTCCGGCGACCCCGTCAATCTTGGGATCAGTGGGACCGACGTCAATTTTTCCATCCCAAAATTCGATCCCGCGTTGGGCACGCTGACGGGCGTGACCGTCCGTGTTCTACAGAGCAATCTCACGGGCTCGTTTATTGTGACCAACTCCAGCGCGGATCAATCCTTTGTCAACTCGGTAACAGGTGATTTCCGGGTCAGAGAACCCGCGGCGGGCTTGGGCTACCTGACGAATTCGCAAGAACTCGACCCCGTATTGACCACGCCCAGCTCCAATCCCAGTGTCACA
>JBIPND010000367.1:0-4253 GCA_044374015.1 Luteolibacter sp.
CCACGGGCGGACGCTCGAAGTCGAGCAACCGCGCGTGGAATACATGCTCGTTCCCGCCAGAACCGACTGAGGAATTTTATAGACAACGGAATCGAATTACTACGCTTGCAGTAGGTAAATCATGAAGAACAAATCAATCAAACTCATCGTTGCCAGCCTGGCCGCCGGATGGATCACCCCGGCCATTGCGCTGGAGTCACCACCGGACGACGCACCGCCGCCACCCGCGGTGGACGGACCGGAAGCGGAGGTCCCGCCACTCCGGCCGCTGCAGTTCGGTGCGGCAAAACCACAGGCGGTCCCCGCAGCTGCGGAGGCAAGCGCTTTTCTCGGCGTGGTCTCCTCGGAGATCCCCGAGATGCTGGCCGAGCACCTCGGACTCAACCCGGACGAATGCATCGTTGTTAGATCGCTGGTGCCCGACGGTCCCGCCGCCAAAGCCGGGATCGCCATCCACGACGTGATCACCCGCGTCGGCGATCAGAACATCACCTCACCCGCCGAGCTGTCGAAGTGCATCGCCGGCAAAAAACCCGGCGAAACCCTCACCGTGGAACTCATCCACAAAGGCAAGCCCGCCACGGTCGAGGTCACCCTCGGCGAGCGCCCGGCCGACCTCGCCGCTGCCGGGCCCGGCGGATTGGAACCCTTCAATCTCGAGGAGCTTCCCGACGAACTCGCCGAGCGGATCCGCGGTGCCATCGAAGGCAATCTCGGGGGGCTCGATCTCCAGTTCGGCGAGGACGCGGGCCAGATGAAGCCGCAAATGGAAAACGCGATGCGAGAACTCAAGAAGCGCATGGCCGGTGGCTTGATGCTCGAGGATGCTCCCGCCGAGCGGGGCATCCAGCTGAACACGGGCGCCACTTTCCGGATGAAGGATCCCGAAGGCAGCGTCGAAATCAAATCCAGCGACGGCGGCAAGGAGGTGACCATCCGCGACAACGCCGACAAGGTGATCTGGAGCGGCCCTTGGGACACGGCACAGGATAAAGCCGCCGCGCCGGACGATGTCCGCAAGCGGGTCGCCAGTCTCAATCTCGACACCGATTTCAAAGGCAATGGGTTGCGCTTCCAAATGCGCCCCCAACCGGCACCGCCGGCCAACGAATAAGAATTTCCCGGGCTGTTTCATGGCAATAGGGGCACACCCGCGATCCGCGCAAACGGATGGCGGATGTGCTAGTTTCAGCCCCCGAAGCGTGCCGCAGCAATGCGACGGGAGTTGGATCCACTGCCAGCCCGACAACCCGGTCGCGCCGACTGTTGGGCATTTTCGCTTCAGGCTGGAGCTGGAATTTGCCGGTTGCCCGTTCCCCGGAGATCGCGCTGACGACCGGGTTGAAGCCGTCAGTTTCCAAAGACGTGCGAATGACCTTGCCCGCCACCTCCGCGCTGACGTAGAAATCGCCACCCCGATGACGAAGAAGATTGGTAAGCTTGGATTTGCAGCATGGTGCTTTTTATCGCACGGCGTCGCAGTTGGTGCGGCAGATGGTCTGCATTTCCGGGGTGCATTCCCAACAGAAATCGTCATAACTCATTGAAGGGCCTGTAGCTCAGCGGTTAGAGCAGGGGACTCATAATCCCTTGGTCCAGGGTTCAAATCCCTGCGGGCCCACCTTGATTATGAGTGAGTTACACCACTTTTCAATCTGGCAAAATTTCGTGGTAGGGCAATTGTAGGCCATTATTTTAGGCGATTCGATCCGGATCGAGCAGCCCTCCTTTTTTCCTGCGCCACGGATCGCGAAGGCAGAACATCCCGGAATTATACCAGATTCTTCATTTTGCACGTTTACCCCCCCCAACTTGATGGTCGTCTCAACGAAAATTGAGTCACGAGTCGTCCTTGAAAATTCTGCTCACATTCACCGGTTTCCACGATCCTTTTGCTGCCTCTGGCGCTACCGGGGAGATGCGCGCGGGTCCGATTTTTACGGTCGTGGCCGAGCGATCGTTCGACCGAGTTCACCTGTTCACTACACCGAAGGCCGCTGAGATCAGCGAGAAGACCGCCGATGCGATCACAGAGCGGCACCCCGAAGTGAAGGCTGAAATCCTCGAAGTTCCGCTCAAAGACCCGACGAACTACCTTGGCATTCTCCGGCAGCTCCGGAGCCATTTCAAAACGATCAACGCGGAGCATCCCGATGCGGAATACTCAATTTCCGTCTCATCCGGCACACCGCACATGCACGCGTGCTGGCTTCTGCTTGCGGCGATGCTTGCGGCGGCGGCTCCACTGAGCGTCGCCGCCGCCATCGCATCCAACGGCGCATCAGCCTCCACACGCCATGAGAGCGTCGCGCTCAGCCGCTTTTCGGACTTTTTCCGGAATCGGGAGTAGTCCTGCACCGCGTTGGCGATCACCGTGCCCCGCGTCCAGTCGGCGACTGTTTGTTTCGCCGCGGAGCCCTCCGCGAAACGCACGCCATCCGGTAGCGCCAACTCCACCGCAACCGGCGCTCCGGGATCGGTCTCCGCTTCGAGCCGGATGGACAGCACGTTCACGCGGCCGGTGCGTTGCTCGGAGAGATCCCAGAACACCCTCGAGACAGGAGCGAAGACGGGTTGCGTGGTGTTGACAAAGGCCGGGGCCGGATCGCCCAGCCCGTTGGCGGACGAGCCCCACAGGCCCGCACCGTTGTCCCGGGTGCCAGTCTGCTGGGCGGCGAGCGGCAGGGAGGCGGCGATGACGATGAGCGGCACAAGGCCGACGAATGATGTGGAACAGGTTCTTACTGTGGCAGGAGTGGGAATGTTTCGGCGGCTCAATTGCGGAAGTCGGTGAGCAGGACGCCGCGGATCATGGAATGGTGACCCGCAGTCGGGCGAACAGATTGGTGTTGCCGTTCTTCGGAATGGTCACGGTGACGAGCCGGTAGCCGCCGAGATTGCCGCCCACCGAAACCTCCGGATCGCCCGGTGAGATCACCGACCATGCCGGCGCAAGGTCGGCATCATATTCGACCACCCAGATGTCCGGATCGTAGGACGCCGCCTCGTCGGTCAGGCGGAAGGTGAAAACGAGGTTGGTGCCGACCGAGGCCGCGGTCGGCGGATTGACGACCGTGCCGCTGGTGGGATCCTCGCCGAGCACGAACTCGACCGCGTTGGGGAAGCCGTCGTTGTCCGGGTCCGCATCGGGTTCGCCGTTGAGCGCCGGATCAATGCCGAGCCACGGGTCCTGCAGGCCGTTGTCGCTGACGAAGCTGCCGTAGGGGGAGGCTCCGGTCGAAACAAGCGCGATCTTGTTGTCTTCGAAGTCGTAATCGAGTTCGTAGCCGGATGGCACGCCGGCGACGGAGGCGAAGGTGGCACCCGTGAGGCTGTTGTAGGTGGCGAGGACGTAGGCCGCGCCGTCGAGGGTGGCGGCGAGGGTGAGGGTGACGGCGGCGTTGGTAATGTCGAGGCCATCGGCGACGATTTTCCCGCTAGTGCCGGCCGCCGCCGGGTCGATGCCGAACGTCAGCGGCTGCGACGCCGGGATAGCGAAACCGGACTGTTGATCGGTGTCGAGCGTGCCGGCAGCGCCGAGCACCAGCGCGGTGCTGGTGGCGATGGAAGCGGTGGTGCTGAGATCCAGAGTTCCCCCGTTGACGGTGGTGGTGCCGGTGTAGGTGTTGTTGCCGCCAAGAGTGAGCGTGCCTGCGCCCAGCTTGGTCAGGCCCGCGGTGTTGGTGCTGTCAATGGCCCCGGCGAGGCATGCGCGTCAAGTTAAGGGCTTTTCCCCTTTAACCACGGGCTTTTTCGGCTTGATGCGGCGTAACACAAACGTGTTACGGTCTTCCACCAACCACTCCATCTCCTCTCCTTTCTCGATCAGCGCCGCCTCGGCCAAGGCCGCCGGAAAGTTCACATAGTAGGATTTTGTCGTTCCCCGTTCGACCCGCTGGATCTTGATTTTATGTCCCATTTTTTTTAGCTTCCTGATGGATTCACGCTTGACTTTATAATAGTAGTAATACTATTTTTCACATACGATGCGAAAAAGGCGAAAAACGCCCTCATCCACGCCAGTTCAAATCAATCCCGCCCACCTGTCCATCGGAGACGTCTTCTTCCCGGAAGAATGGCTCAACCAACAAGCCCGCGAGTCGGGTTTCATCAAACGCAAGTCACGCAAGATCCATCCGTGCAATCTGCTCGCCGCCCTGGTCGGCTCCTGGCGGCTCCCGTCGACGCGCCAACCGCCGAGCTCAGGCGCATGAAGGCCAAAAAGGAAAGCAAAGGCCACAACCCCTCCAAGG